>LFLF01000219.1 GCA_001184395.1 Candidatus Paraburkholderia calva
TCCGGCGCGAAGCTCGGACGACCCCCCTCGCGGCGCTCTCATACATCCGCGAAAAGACCGCGTCCATGCGAGTGAGCGCCTCGTTCAACCACAGCCGAATCGGTCGCAGCGGGTGATTGGCCGGAACCAAGTTATCCAGCGTGGTCATCATGAACATCAATTCGGTGTAGCCGTCCGCTCTGCGCATCGTTTCGGTCTCAGTGTCGTTCGATTCCTTGATTCAACGTTTGCCCCGCCCAGTTTGCCCCTTCCAATCAGATCACCCGCGTAAGATGACCCGCGTAGAGGGTATTTCAATAGCCTGCTAGTGCAGGCGGCCACGCGTTTGCGTGGTCATGCGTGCAGGTTCATGCAATGGCGTGCGCCGATCGGAGAAACGCATGCGGACAAGCGCACGCGGACGAGCGCGCGTATCTCACCGCTTCTTGTCGTCGCGATGCTCGCGCCGCCACGCCGCGTCCAGTTCCGACAGACGCGCGAGCTTCTCGCCGATCTTGCCTTCGAGACCGCGCGGCGGTGGCTGATACCAGTACGGCTCGCGCATGCCTTCGGGCAGATACGTTTCGCCGGCGGCGTAGGCGTCCGGTTCGTCGTGCGCGTAACGATATTCGTGGCCGTAGCCCAGTTCCTTCATCAGCTTCGTCGGTGCGTTGCGCAAATGCACCGGCACCGGCCGCGACTGATCCTTTTCGACGAAGCGCCGCGCCTCGTTGTAGGCGTTGTAGCCCGCATTCGACTTTGGCGCGACGGCCAGGTAAATGAGCGCCTGCGCGAGCGCCAGTTCGCCCTCCGGCGAGCCGAGGCGCTCATAGGTCTCCGACGCGTCCAGCGCGATGCGCACGCCGCGCGGATCGGCGAGGCCGATGTCCTCCCACGCCATCCGCACGATGCACCGCGCGAGATAACGCGGGTCGGCGCCGCCGTCGAGCATGCGGCAGAACCAGTAGAGTGCGCTGTCCGGATTGCTGCCGCGCACCGATTTGTGCAGCGCACTGATCTGGTCGTAGAATGCGGCGCCGCCCTTGTCGAAACGGCGCAGATTCTCCGCGAGCGCGCTGCCGAGCAAAGCGCCGTCGATCTCGGTCTTCTTTTGCTGCGCCGCCGCACGGGCGACGATTTCGAGATTGTTGAGCAATTTGCGGCCGTCGCCGTCGGCGGAACCGATCAGCGCGTCGCGGGCTTCGTCAGTAAAGCTCAGGCCGTCGAGTTCGGCGCTCGCGCGCGCCAGCAGTTCCTGCAACTCCTCGGTATCAAGGCTTTTCAGCACGTACACGGCCGTGCGCGACAGCAACGCGCTGTTCACTTCGAACGACGGATTCTCGGTCGTCGCGCCGACGAATACGAACAGCCCCGACTCGACGTACGGCAAGAATGCATCCTGCTGACTCTTGTTGAAGCGATGCACCTCGTCCACGAACACCAGCGTCTGCCGTCCGTTGGCACGATGGATCTGCGCGGTTTCCACGGCTTCGCGGATATCCTTCACGCCCGAGAGAACCGCCGACAGCGAGATGAACTCGCCATCGAAGGCGGCGGCCATGAGGCGCGCGAGCGTGGTCTTGCCGACGCCGGGCGGGCCCCAGAGAATCATCGAATGTGCTTCGCCCGATTCGAACGCGACACGCAGCGGCTTCGCGGGACCGAGCAGATGCTTCTGGCCGATCACGTCGTCGATGGTGCGGGGACGCAAGCGTTCCGCGAGCGGAATGGTGCCACGGTTTTCTTCGAACATGGACTGTGGAGATGCGTTTTGAGCGGCGATTAGGGTTGATCGGTGCGAGTGAATCAAAGGCGGCGATAATCTTGCCCTTTCGCGCCGCGTTCGACCATCGGCCAAACGGCGTCGGTCTGCATGGCGCTGACCGGCGGGACATGACGGCCGCGAAATCGGGTCATTATGACAGTCATGCGCGCGGCCCGAGCCAAACCGCGGCGCAACTGGCCGAAGACACTGAAGACAACCGCAGACACAATTCAGGGACGCACATCCATGCAGCAAGACACCACTTCGACTCCCGGCGACGACACCTACGCCCCGCTCCTGCCCGTGCCGCAGCAACGGCGCGCGTTCTGTCGATGCTGCTCGTCTGGACGCTGATCTTCGGCGCGCTCGCGACGCTGCTCGCGGTGAGTGGTCCGCTCTCCTTCGTGCGGCGTTTTCTGCGCACGTGGGGCATCTGGCTGCTGTTCGCGGGCGCGGGCTGGCTCACGTGGAATCTGCTGGCGAGGCAGAACCTCGGCGAGCTGATGGCACGCCCGGGCAACGGCGAGATGCCGTTCGGCGCGGGCATCGATCTGGTCGTGGCGATGCCGCTCGTTGCTGCCGCTGATCGCCGATTACACGCGTTTCGGACGCAGCGCGGGCGGCACGTTCCGCGGCACGCTGCTGGGCTACGGCCTCGCGGCGGGCGGCGGCATCGCGCTGTTGCTGATCCTCATCGACGAAATCGACAATGCGTTCGCCGACTTCCACTCCGCTGCCGTCTCGACGGGCACGTTCTGGGCGCGCGCGAGCGTGCCGATGCTATCGGCCGCGTTCGGCGCGCTGTGCACGCTGCTCGCGCTGGTCGTCGCGATGGGCAAGTCAGAACTTCCTGCTGCTGATCGGCTCGGTGTTCGCGCCGCTGTTCGGCGTGGTGCTGGCGGATCACTTCGTCGTGCTCAAGCGGCACATCGATGCCGCAGCGCTGGCGCGCATCGATGGCCGCTACGGGTATTCGGGCGGCTGGCACGTGAGCGCGTTCGTCACGTGGGCGATCGGCATCGCGGCGTATCACGCGATCAACCAGTGGCTGCCGAACCTCGGCGCGACGCTGCCGTCGCTCACGCTGGGCGCGGTGTGTTATCTGCTGCTGGTGTCGACGCGGCGGGCCGCGCTGGCGTCGTGAGGCGCCTGCGCGATTTGCGCAGAAGCGCGTCCAAGCGGCACGTGAAAAACTTCTCGCGACTCTGCGGATGGGATGTATAGGGTCGTTCTAAGCAAATCGAAGGTAAGTCCTTCACTGAAAAGCAAAACAAGTAGCTTGATATCAGCTAATTTTAGGATTGTTTCCTATGAGGTTGATTCCTATGAGGTTGATATTTAACCTGTCACATACTAGCAGCGTTGGCGAACGCACCGTCGCCCGTCGCCTTGGGCCAGGCGACATTTCTTCCCCTCCTCGCGCGGGTTTTTTCGCGCCCGCGATGACGACAACAACGTGGCACGTTTAGCCGGCTATTGAAATACCCTTTACGCGGGTCATCTTACGCGGATCATCTGATTGGGAGGGGCAAACTGGGCGGGGCAAACGTTGAATCAAGGAATCGAACGACACTGAGACCGAAACGATGCGCAGAGCGGACGGCTACACCGAATTGATGTTCATGATGACCACGCTGGATAACTT
>LFLF01000220.1 GCA_001184395.1 Candidatus Paraburkholderia calva
TCGAACCCCGCACCTTGATCCGCGGCCATCGCCAGCGTCTGCTGCTTCATCGTCGTTTGCCTTTTTCCTTGCACGTGCGCTCTATAACACCTGACAAGCACTAATGGTGGACTTAATCAGCGTTGCCTTAACTTCAAGGTAAGCTCACGTCGGTGTGTTTGCGAACGGGGCACATAATAGCCTATCGCGCGCGTTTCAATTTCATCGCCCGCTTCAAAAATTTTCAGCGGCGTGCCCGCTTTTTGCTAACTCGTCACTCTGCATCTGCAATCCGATCATTGCGGATTTTTGTGTGAACTTAATCGATTGCGCACGAGTCCCTTCATACTCAGATGTCTTCAACCGGTCATGTTGATCGGCCACGCTAACCACGCTCGCGGCTCAGTGTCTTTTTATTTGAGCCTGTCACGACCCCGACTCACGAGCAGCGGCACGCATCGACAAGCCGCTCACGTCATTGCATCCGACGCATCGCACGCCGTGCCGCCGCCGATCGCGGCGCACGATAAAACGCAGCATCGATGGAGACGTCATGACTCAACCTGCCCTGTCGCCCCGCTTTCCCAATGCCTTCGCCGAGGCTGTCAACACCGGTCTATCCAAACAGCCGCAAAAAGAACTACCCTCGATGTATCTATATGACGAAGTGGGCTCGGCGCTGTTCGAAGTAATTACCGCGCTGCCCGAATATGGCGTAACGCGCGCCGAAGAGCGCGTGCTCAAGACGCATGCCGCCGATATCGTCGCGGCCATGCCGGGCAACGGGACCATCGCTGAACTCGGCAGCGGAAGCGGCCGCAAGACGCGCCGCATTCTCGAAGTGCTGTCCAGAAAGCAACCCACGGCTTACCACCCGATTGAAATTTCGCACACCGCCTTGCAGTTATGCCGCCGCGAACTCGGCGATATCGAGCGTTTGTCGATCGTCGGACATGAACGCGACTATCTGGCGGGACTTGCGGAAGTGGACGCCAAGCGCAAGGAAGGCGAACGTCTGCTCGTGTTGTTCCTGGGCAGCGCCATCGGCAATTTCGCGCGGCTCGCAGCGACCAAATTTTTGCACTCGATTCGCGGCATGCTCAAGCCCGGCGACGGCCTGCTGCTCGGCACCGACCTCATCAAGCCGTTGCCGATGCTGATCGCCGCCTACGACGATCCCATTGGCGTGACGGCCGCGTTCAATCTGAATCTGCTGGCGCGCATCAACCGCGAACTGGACGGCGATATCCCCATCGACGCATTCAAGCATGTCACGCGTTTCAATCCGGATGCGCGCAGCATCGAAATGCACTTGCGCGCCAAACGCGCTCTCACGGTGCGCATGCGCGGCGCGGACCTGCGCGTGGAATTCCGCGAAGGCGAGACCATCTGGACGGAAAGCAGCCACAAGTATTCGGCCGAGGAAGTCGCGCCCATCGCAGGCGATGCGGGCTTCGAATGCACGCACCAGTGGCGCGATGAGGAATGGCAGTTCGCGGAGAGTTTGCTGATTGCGCGTTGATCAGGACTCAGTGCTGCTCGAAGCGCTCGTAGCGCTTCTCGATATGACGCTCTTCGCTATGGAAGTCGGTGACGCGGGCCAGCGGCAGGCCGCGTCGCAGCCATTCGAGCATCAGATCGACCTGATTCGCCGCGCCCTGCACGACTGCTTCGACCGAGCCGTCGTCGAGATTGGCCACCCAGCCGCGCACGCCGAGCGCATGCGCCTTCCTCACCATGTGATGCCGGAAGCCGACGCCCTGCACCACGCCTCGCACGCGCACATAGTAGGTTTCGATCCTCGTATCGAGATCCGGACCGGACATCGCATATTCCCCTTCAATGAACGTTGATAGGCCGCATTGTAGAACTCAACTGAGCCGGAACGGTTGCGCCATGTCCGGGCGCTCGCCGGCGCGCGGACGCGGCACGCGCGGCAGCGTGACTTCGAACATGGTGGCTGCGCTTAGCGTGGAATGCACCTGCACGTCGCCGCCCCGTGCATCTGCGCAATCTCGCGCGTGATGTGCAACCCGAGCCCCAGTCCGCTCGATTCGCTAGGGCGCCGCCCCGAACGATACGGCGCGAAGATCGTCGGCAGCAAATCGGCGGGAATCTCGCCCGCGTTCTGCACGGCGATGACGACATCGTCCGCGCGGCCTTCGAGCCGCACCTGGATGGCCGAGCCTTCGAGACCGTGTTGCAACGCGTTGTGCAACGCGTTGCCGATCAGATTCGAAACACCTGCGACAGCAGATCGCCGTCGCCATGGAGCAGCGTGTCGCCTTGCGGCAGGATGAAGATGCGCCCCTTGCCGGCCCGCGCCTCATACTCCTCGACGATGTTCTTCGCGAACGTCATCAGATCGACGGCGCGAGGTTCAGCAACTGATCGACTATCCGCACCATGCGCATGCCGCTCGACTTGATGCGTCCGCCGATACTCGCGACGTTCTCGTCCTTCACGAAGCGCGACAGATATTCCGCCGATGCGATCACCGCCGAAAGCGGCGTGCGCAGATCGTGGCCGAGCACGACCATCAGCATTTCGTTCGCATCGAGCAGTTGCTGCACAGTCGCGAGTTGCTGCTTCTGGCGCTCCATGTGAATGAACACATCGACCTTCGAATTGAGGATGGGCGACTCGAACGGCTTGTAGAGAAGTCCACCGCGCCCGCTTCGTAGCCGCGAAACGTGCGGCTCGCGTCCTGCGCCGTCGCCGTTAGAAAAATGATCGGCACGTGCGCCGTGCGCGTGCTGCCGCGCATCAGTTCGGCCAGCTCGAAACCATCCATGCCCGACATGTTGACGTCGAGAATTGCGAGCGCGACCTCGTGCTTGAGCAGCAATTCGAGCGCGGCCGGTCCCGATTCGGCCTTGAACACCGACAGATCCGGCCGCACCAGCGATGCCTCGAGCGCGGTGATGTTGTTGCGGATGTCGTCGACGATCAGCACGTGGATGGGTTGCGTCATCAAGTGACTCCTTGCCTGCCTTATTCGTTGCGGCAGATGCAGCGTGACAGCCGCATCGCCATGTCGTCCAGCGTGAGAACGTCGTGCCGCGCGCATTCGCCAATGGCCGCGCGCTACCTTGCCAACTTCGCCCGCCCGGCACGTACGCTGATTGGTGAAGTCGCGTGCCTTGGCGGCCTTGCCACGGATCAGCGCTTTCGGCTCGCATAAGCGCTATCTCCATAGACACCTTGCTCTTGCCCGTGCAGCAATTTCGGCAGCGGATGTTGGTCGTGGAGGTTGGCCGGCGTGACCACCGCGCTATGTGCGAGGCCGCTTTGACTATCGACCCCGATGTGCAACTTCATGCCCCAATACCACTGCTTTCCCTTGCGCGTCTAATGCATCTCAAGATCA
>LFLF01000221.1 GCA_001184395.1 Candidatus Paraburkholderia calva
GAGCAAGGCGTCTATGGAGATAGCGCCTATGCGAGCCAGAAAGCGCTGATGCGTGGCAAGGCCGCCAAGGCACGCGACTTCACCAATCAGCGTACGCGTCGGGCGGGCGAAATTGACAAGGTAGCGCGCGGCAAGAATCGCAACAAGTCGAAGATCGGTGCTCGCGTTGAGCAGGGGTTTGCTGTTGTCAAACGCCTGTGGGGCTTCACGAAGGTGCGCTATCGGGGTCTGGCGAAGAACGCCAATCGGGCTTTCGTTGCGCTGGCGTTGACCAACGTTTATCTTTCGCGCAAGCGATTGATGGCACAGGTTCGCCCGTAATGGGGGAAAGCGGGCCGCAGGCCCAGGCGCAACACCCTGGTGGACCGGAAATCCAGGCGCAAAGCCTCACTCACGATGAATCTGCCGCTGTTTGCGCCTGAATCGATGAATACAACCGGCTGGTTCAGCGTTGCCCTAAACAAACCACGTCCGGGCGGCCGTTGCACTTTCTTGCGGAAATCGAACGGGCGTTAGCGCATGCTCCGTGCAAAATGTCGGCAAACCATGCAACATAACCCTCTCGACCGATCGTGCCGATCAGGGGCACCTCGGCTCATTCGACACACCGACGGCTCACGCACCATGACAACTCATACTTCTGCTACCACCGAGCGTCCGCTCGACATGATCATCTTCGGCGGCGGCGGCGATCTAGCGGCGCGCAAGCTGCTGCCCGCGCTCTACATGGCGCACACGCACTGCAATTTGCCCCCAGACACGCGCATTCTCGCCATCGGCCGTAAGGACTGGACGCGCGAAGATTATCTGAAGAACTTCATGGAAGAGCAATCGCGCAAATTCATCGACGCGAGCGCCTTCGATGCCCAGCAATGGGACAAATTTCTCGCGCTGTTCGATTACGTGCACATCGACGTGGAAAATCCATCGGACTTTCAGCGGCTCGCGCAAGCCGTGTGTCCGGACTCGCAGCACGTGTTCTATCTCTCGACCTCGCCGGAGCTGTTCACCACGATCTGCGACAACCTCGACGCGGCGGGTATCGTCGACGACAACTCGCGCGTCGTGCTGGAGAAGCCGCTCGGTCACGATCTCGCTTCGGCGCAGGCCATCAACAATGCGGTCGGCAGGCACTTCAAGGAAAAACAGATTTATCGCATCGACCATTATCTCGGCAAGGAGACGGTGCAGAACCTGATGGTGCTGCGCTTCGGCAACGCCATCTTCGGGCCGCTGTGGCAGGCGCCGTATATCAAGAGCGTGCAGATCACCGTGTCGGAGACGGTCGGCGTGGGCAGCCGCGCGGGCTTCTACGATCACACCGGCGCGCTGCGCGACATGGTGCAGAACCACCTGCTGCAACTGCTGTGCATCGTCGCGATGGAACCGCCCGTGTCGCTCGACCCGGACGCGGTGCGCGACGAAAAACTGAAGGTACTGAAGTCACTGCGCCCGATGACCGTCGCCGATATCGCGCGCGACACCGTACGCGGCCAGTACACGGCAGGCGCGGTCGGCGGCGAGGCGGTGAAGGGGTATCTCGAAGAGGCGAACGTGCCGCCGGACAGCCGCGCGGAGACCTTCGTCGCGTTGTGCACGCAGATCAACAACTGGCGCTGGGCCAACGTGCCGTTCTTCCTGCGCACGGGCAAGCGCCTGCAGAACCGCCGCTCGGAAATCGTCATCGACTTCGCCGACCTGCCCTTCTCGATCATTCCGGACGGCCCGCGTCATTACGGCAACCGCCTGACCATCACGCTGCAGCCGGAGGAATCCATCCAGCTTCAGATGATGGCGAAGGAGCCCGGCAGCGGCATGCACATGCAGCCGGTGAACCTGAACCTCGACCTGCAACAGGCCATGACGCAGCGGCGCGCCGAAGCGTATGAGCGTCTGTTGATCGACGTGATTCGCGGACGCCTCACGCACTTCATGCGCCGCGACGAACTGGAAGCGGCGTGGACGTGGGTGGAGCCGATTATCAACGGCTGGAAGGAACTGAACGACCGGCCGCGCGGTTATACCTCTGGCACGTTCGGACCGGCGGCATCGTCCGCGCTGATGACGCGAGAGAATCTGGCCTGGGCGGAAGAGAACTGATCGTCGTCGACGTACGCGATGCGGTGGGCCGTCTCACCGCGTCGCTCGGCGCTTCATCCGCGGTGCCTGCCGCGATCACCCTCGCCAGCATCGCGATCCCCCGAATATTCCTACCAGACGCATCGCTGCGGGCATCGGGTCCGACGACCATTGATGATCCTGCACACGAACACCATCAAAAACGCGATGGTAAACTGACGTCCCACATAGCTCGCGCCCTGCGAGCCTGTTTGCACGTGACAGCCGAGCCACACGCCCATGCATAGCGCGAGCCTGCACGCGAGCGGATCGTCGCCGCGGCCTGCGCTTCGGGCATGGTCGCCGCGCCGCGCGACTTGCGGTACTGCTGCACGCCCGCATGAAACAGCGCCGACACCGCGACGCACGCGAATGTGCCGACCATCACCTCGCCGCCCCGCAGCAGCACGAAGGTCGCCGTCGCCGCTGCCGACGCGAGCTGGTGTGCCTCGAACGTCACCATCAGCAAGGTCACCGCGCCGAGCACCCACGCATAGCCGGCATCGGATATGAGCGCGCGATACACCGACACGCCCGCGATCACGCCGAGCAGCGGCACGAACACCCACGGCACCTCGCCGATGAGCGGCCCCGCTACCGCGCCGAGCACGCGGTGCACGCCGCGTTGCGCGCAAGCGGTGAACTTCGATTGCATCACCGCGAAGCCGCTGATCGCCGCCCACCAGATGTTCGTCAGATTCAGTGCGTAGGCCAGCGCGACGGCGAGCGCGACCGAGAGCATCGCTTGCGTGGCGAAGCGTACGCGTGACGCGCTGGGTTTGATCGCGACGAGTTCGCGGCCGAGGGAGGTGAACGCATCGCGCAGGGTATGCGCCAGTGTGTCGAGCGAGTCGGACGGCGTGTGCGTCCAGGTGTGAGCAGAAGCGAAAGGCGCGCCGTGAGCATCGATCGGACGGGCGCCTGTCGAGGATTCGTTCGAGGGTATCGTTCGGGCAATCGTTTCGTCGTCTGATTCGAGACTAGCAGGCTGTTGAATAGTCTTTTTGAACGTGCGCCTACTCATTCGAAAGAGCCAACGCGACGTTCAGACCCAACTAATTTAACGCCGGACTTCGTTGATTCAGGTGCTGCTAATGTCGCATTCTTTTCGACGTTCGCTCTCATGCCGCCCGAGCGGCCAGCGTTCCCATGCGCGTCAGGTTGTAAGCTGCCTGG
>LFLF01000222.1 GCA_001184395.1 Candidatus Paraburkholderia calva
AGCGGCGGCTTTCATCCCGGTCCTTGCGATCGAACCAGGCTCTACGCATCCCGCTCTCGAGCCTGCGGCACTGCCCGCGTCATCGAGTCACAAACAACGAGCGACTGTGTCGCGACCAACGGCGCGCCTGTCAGCGCACCTGCCAAACAGGGTAACAGTTGAACTTGAATGCTCACGGCACGATGCGCCGCTCGTTACGGCGTTGATCGCCGCGCTGGGAGAGCGTTGATGTTCCGCCTTGATTCCGTTCGCGTCTATCTGCATCGCGGACCGATTGACGACTTTAGAGCGGGAATTAATAGCCTCACGGCGTTGGTTGAGCAGTCGATGCAGCTCGACCCCTTCACTCGCGCCGTGTTCGCGTTTCATAATCGCAAACGCAACCGCGTCAAGCTCGGGTTATACGAGCGCTCAGGCTTCTGGCTGTTGTTGAAACGCCTCGAGGCGGACCATTTTGCGTGGCCCCGCCGGAAGCAGTCCGTGATCGAGTTGACGACCGAGCAGTTGCATTGGTTTCTAGCAGGCTGGAGCTAAAGTCGGAAGTGGTGTATGGGGGGTAGTTGAAGCGGGAAATTGAAGGCAGTGGTGGTTTCAGCTGAGAATCTGATTGTCGAAGTCGGAAACCAGCGAACAACAAAACCATCCACCATAAGCAAGGATACGGAAAAACGGTCATGGGTCTATCGGGAACTGGCCTCGGGCTGGACGACCTGATCCGTCAAGGGGCGCAGCAAGTAATTCAGCAAGCGATTGAAGCGGAGCTGGCAGAGCTACTTGAACGGTTCACGAGCGTGAAGACAATGCACGGGCAACGCGCGGTGGTACGCAACGGCTACTTGCCCGAACGCGGTTATTGACGGCGGCCGGGCCGATTCCCGTGAAGGTGCCAAAGGTACGCGATCGATCAGGATCAGGGATGAAGTTCAATTCATCAATCGTCCCGCCGTACGTGAGGAAATCGCCCCGTGTTAGCACGGCGCTGCCGTGGCTGTATTGGAGGACATCTTACTGGAAGAGGTGTTTCCAGCAACGCACGGCCAGCGCTGCTGGTTTCATAAGATGGGCAATGTGCTTAAGGCGCTACCCAAGTCGCAACAAGCAGGTGCAAAGGCGGACATGCAGGCAATCTGGATGGCAGCTACGCAAGCCGACGCGTACGCCGCTTTCGATCGTTTCGTGTCGATCCATTCGGCGAAATGGTGCCTGTCGAGCGTAAACGACTATCGCGCTCGCTGGGCGGAATTTTGGCCATCGCGTAAGCCGGTCGAACGCGCGCTGCTTGTTCGGTTCGTCACGGCTAATAACGGCGGTGAATTCGGCCGGCGAATGGTTGCCGTTGATGCGCCTGTTGAGTTCGAGGCGTTCGAGCTTGTGCCGAACGTCGCCCCTGCAATTCCGACCATCGCGCGAGAGTTCGACGGGATTCTGGCTTTGCATTACAGCAGGCTTGACGACCAGGCTGATATCTGCAATTGGCTGCGGCGCCAATGTCCGAAAGAGTTCGCGTTGCTCGTCTCGATTGGTGGCCTCGCTCCTACGTTCGATAACGGTCGATTAGACTCGGAGCATGTCCGGCAGTCGTCTCGCGCACGTTTCATTGAATGTAGGTGGGGTAAGAAAGAGGCGTCGGCAATCGCGACGGCGCTTTTCAAGCATCTGATGTGGTTTTACAAAACAAAAGAGGTAGCGTTATGCTGAAAACCTTGCTCTTCGTGTGCGGTATTGTAGCTGTGCTCCTAAGCGGCTGCGCCCGCGCAGAGGACTTGACAGCGATGATGCAGCGGTGCACGCCGAATGTGCATCCGACGACGCTCAGCGCGATTGTGAAAACGGAATCCTCCAGTGGCCACATGTTCGTCTTGCTGGATAAGGACCGGCTAATCTGCCGTTCTCGGTGCGCAAGACGATGATGCTGCGCACGATCTATCCCGAGTCGGCAAACGAAGCGGCGTCGATCGCACGCGATCTGATATTCACTCGGACATCTTGTCAATATGGGACTAACGCAGTTGAATAACCGCAACTTGGCTGGCTTTGGCTTGTCCGTCGAACAGGCGCTCGATCCCTGCACGAATCTGTGGGCTGGCGGCACGATTCTCTCCAATTTCTACACTAACGCATCGAAGCAGTATCGCGATCGGCAAAGCGCGCTGCTGGCTGCAATTTCTGCGTATAACACCGGCGACTTTGAGCAGGGCTTTAACAACGGCTACGTGAAGACAGTCCTGCGCAATACAGGCCAGCCAGTGCCGGCGTTGCTCACTTCGGGGCCGAGTGTGAGCACGGGCGGATCATCGCGTGCGAGCGGTAGGGTCGCGCGCCGAAGCGGACTTTTCGACGCAAAGTTTTCGGAGCTTGAAGTTGAGTTCCGTTGACCGTATCGACGCCGGAATCGCGTCGCCTTCGCTTCTCTTATCCGCGCTGCGGCGAGTTGGAATGCGCTTGCCGATCGTTCACGACGTGGAGGGCTACTTTACCCCAAGCGATCAGGCGGTAAGCGGATCTCGAATCTTCGGCACGCTGGAAACGTCAGATGCGCGCGTATTCGTTGGCTTTGACCGTGCCAAAGTGACGTTGCCAGCTGGTCCTGGACAGATGCGCGTGAGCGGCAAGCTGTGGCTGGGCGAACGAACAAGTGCGGTGACGCTCATGGTTAATCGCTACACGGTACTTGGCTCGGAGCAGTGGCCGAATACACAAGCTGGTGACCCTCTCGCCGCAATCGAAGGATCGTAATACGCTACCTAACGGCGCTTGTGTTTCCGTGGTTCGGCGACCCTAGTGCAATGCTGATTAAGTCCACCGCTTGTGCTTGTCAGGTGTTATAGAGCGCACGTGCAAGGAGAAGGACAAACGACGATGAAGTAGCAGACGCTGGCGATGGCCGCGGATCAAGGTGCGGGGTTTGAGACTTGCCGCAAGCGCACGCGACGCGACGAGTTGCTTGACACTATAAACACGATCGTTCCGTGGACCGAACTGTGTGCGGTAATCGAACCCTATTACCCGAAACACGGCAACGGTCGTCCGCCGATGGGTTGGGAGCGTATGCTGCGGATTCACTTCGTACAGCACGGGTTCAATCTGGCCAATTTCGCTTGCAAAGAAGCGCTGTACGACAGCACCAGCCTGCGTCGCTTTGTGGGCATTGATCTTGAGATGCATTAGA
>LFLF01000223.1 GCA_001184395.1 Candidatus Paraburkholderia calva
AGGGTCGCGTGCCTGCTCCTTGTTCTTGGTCGAGCTGCGGGCGGCGATCAAGGTCGTGTCCACCATGGTGCCGCTGGCAAGCTTCATACCGCTGGCTTGCAGCACTCGGCCCACCTCGGCGAAGAGACTTCCACCAGATCCGCGCCGACGTCCACGGCGCTGCTCGAGGCGAATCTCGATTGTGTTCATCGTGTCAAGCAACTCGTCGCGTCGCGTGCGTTTGCGGCAAGTCTCGAACCCCGCACCTTGATCCGCGGCCTTCGCCAGCGTCTGCTGCTACATCGTCGTTTGCCTTTCTCCTTGCACGTGCGCTCTATAACACCTGACAAGCACTAATGGTGGACTTAATTAGCATTGCCTTAGGCGTTAATATGCCTGCTTCCTGCAATTCGCTCAACATGGTTTGGGCTGGAGTGCTTGGTGGGATAAGGCTTTAGGAATTGTTCAGGATCGGCTAAAATTAATACTGTGTCGACCTTGCTTCTATGCCGGATGGACTAAGGAAACGTCTGCGCGTAACGCGTCAGATCGTGCGCGAGAAGCGTTGCAGCGTCGCCTGTCCGAGATGGCGGTCGAATACGGCGGCGACGTTGCGCACCAGCATGCGTCCGGCGGGCAGCACGATGAGCCGGTCGCGCGAGAGCGATCAGGCCGTCGTCGGCCATCGGCGCGAGGTGCGCGAGTTTGTACCAGAACGCCGTACGGAACTCGATGCCGTGGGCGCGCTCGATCTCGGCGAAATCCAGCACGCCGCCGCACATGATGTGCATGATGATGTCGCGGCGCAGGCGGTCGTCGGCGCTGAGGCGTACGCCGCACACGATAGCGAGCCGGCCGCCGTCGATGCGCGACGCGTAGCTTTCGAGATCGCGCGCGTTCTGCGCGTACACATCGCCGACCTTGCCGATAGACAGACAACGCGCCTATGCCGATCTAGATCGCAATTCGCGTGCGTGCTGTAGCCCTGAAAATTACGTTGCAGTGTGCCGGCGTCCAGTACGCGCGTCAGTTCGTCGTCGGGCAGCGCGAAGTGATCCATGCTGATGTAGACGTAGCCTACATCACTCATACACTCGATTACACGTTCGAGGATCGCGAGACGCACGGCCAGCTCGGGCAGCGCGTCTTCGTCGATCTGGCGCTGCATCTTGAAAAGCGCGGGCATGTGCACATAGCCGAAGACCGAGACGCGGTCCGGCCGCATGCCGACGATCGCATCGAGCGTGCGCGTGAAGCTTTCGACGCTTTGATTAGGCAGGCCGTAGATCAGATCGACGCTCACCGATTTGAAGCCGTGCTCACGTGCGGCATGAAGCACGGTTTCCATCATCGCGCGCGGCTGGATGCTGTTGATCGCGCATTGCACGCGTTCGTCGAAATCCTGCACGCCGAGGCTCAGCCGATTGAAGCCGAGTTCGCGCAACAACGCGATCGTCTCCGCCGATGCCTCGCGCGGATCGACCTCGATCGAATATTCGGCGCGTTCGTTGGGGACGAGCGCGAAGTGTTTTGCTGTCGCGGCCATCAGTTCGCGCATTTCACCGTGCGAGAGGAAGGTCGGCGTGTCGCCGCCCCAGTGAAGCTGAGTGACGGGGCGCGCGGTATCGACGAGTGCGGCTTGCATGGCAAGTTCGTGCTTCATGCGATCGAGATAGGGCCGCGCGTGGGCGCGGTTCTTCGTCGCGATCTTGTTGCAGCTGCAGTAGAAGCAAACCGTGTCGCAGAACGGGATGTGGAAGTAGAGCGACAGGTCGGCATCCAGCGCACCCTGATTCGCCGCGCGATGGTAATGCGTGGGATCGAAAGTGTCGGTGAACTGGACGGCGGTCGGATAGGACGTCTAGCGCGGACTGTTGGCGTCATAGCGTTCGAGCAGGTCCGGGCGGAACAGGGTGGGAGCGTGAGTCATGATGGCGCGTCGGGACGCAACTGGGCGAGTGCGCTGAGTGTAGAGTCGTCGCGTGCTTGTTCCTTGCGCAATAACGCCGCAGCGATTTGATGAAACGCAAGCCCGCGCGTGGGACAATACGAGTTTTCTGGTTGCGTTCGCGTTTTCAGTCATGGCTGTCGATACTTCCTCGCTTCACGCCTGCCGCGAAGGTTGCGGTGCTTGCTGCATCGCGCCTTCCATCTCGAGTCCGATCCCGGGATGCCGGACGGCAAGCGCGCGGGCGAACACTGCGTGTAACTCGACGACGATCTTCGCTGCATGATCTTCGGCGACCCACGCCGGCCAAAGTGTTGCAGCGGGTTGCAGCCATCGCATGGGATGTGCGGCGAGTCGCGCGAGTTCGCGATGACGTGGATCGCGCGGCTGGAAGTCGAGACGCAACCGCATTGACGTTCGCCGGTCCAAACGACACACTGCGCCGCTAGCGCATCTACAAGAAAGCTCCCGGAGGACTCCCCGCATGACCCGCCATCCCGCGCCCACCCAGCGCCGGTTTTTGATCGCTGCCGTTAGCGCGCTCACCGTCACGTACGCCGCCCGAGCCGCATCGATCTTCCCCTTCATTCCGGATCACTACACGTTCTCGCAAGCGCAGATTCAGGACGCCGTCGCGCGCAAGTTTCCGATTCAGCGCACCGCCTCGCAGATTTTCGATGTCGTGTTGAGCAATCCCGTCGTCGGCATGTCGCCGGATCGCAATTGCGTGACGGTGCATGTCGATGCGCGTCTGGCCACACCCTTCATGCCCAATCCGGTGAGCGGCGCGTTCACGCTCTCGACGCAACTCGGCTACGACGCACCGAGCCGCTCGGTGATTCTCTTGTCGCCGTCCGTCGACGACTCGCAGTTTTCCGGCGACGCCGCCCAGTACAACCAGCAGATCGCCGCCGGCGCGCTGCTCGCCGCGCAATTGCTCGATCACTATCCCATCCACACCTTCAAGCCCGAAGAACTCCAGTTCGCCGGAGTGTCGTACGAACCCGGTACAATCACTATACTTACAAAATTCATACATGTCCGGATCGTCGAAAAGTAAAAGTGATTCGAAATCTTGGCACGTTGTGCTTCGAACCTATTGAGATTTTACTAAATCTATGACAACCGATTCTCGGTTTGACCGTTATACGATCATCGCCTTGATGAGGGATAAGATTCGTGACCAAAATGGATGAAGCGCCGCGCAAGCGAATGCGAGCCGG
>LFLF01000224.1 GCA_001184395.1 Candidatus Paraburkholderia calva
ATCCAGCGTGGTCATCATGAACATCAATTCGGTGTAGCCGTCCGCTCTGCGCATCGTTTCGGTCTCAGTGTCGTTCGATTCCTTGATTCAACGTTTGCCCCTCCCAGTTTGCCCCTTCCAATCAGATCACTCGCGTAAGATGACCCGTGTAGAGGGTATTTCAATAGCCTGCTAAACACTCAGGAAGGGTGCGCTCAGGACGCGGCGTTGGCGGTTTTGATCGTGCGGGTGTCGGTGCGGCCGAACGCGAGTCCGAGACGGCGTAGAAACGATGGCGTTTCCGTGAATTCGGGAAAGGGTTCCGGGGCGAACTGTTCGGCAGCAGCAGCGAGGTGTTCGTCGCGCATGGCGGGCGGTTCGGCGACCGGCTCACTGACGGGCGCAGGCGCGAGCGCGTCACACGCGGCGGCGCAGCGCTGATTGAGCGTGCGACGTGTGTCCGCATCGTCGATCAACTCTTGCGCGGTCGCCAGGCCGTACTCGAATTGCAGCGCGTAGGCGACATCGGTGAAGTCTTCGTAACGACCACTATCGGCCAGTTCGAACGCCAGCATGACGGTAAGTTGGCGCTTCCATGCGTCGAGATCATCGTTGCCCGTGCTCACAGATGCCTTCCTCTCTGCGATGAGGTGGCACCGATGTTAGCCCGAGAGTTGTAAATTTTCGGTGTCGGGTCACAACAGACGATCAAAAAGTTGTACGTATCGCTGCGCCGTTTTGCGCTAAAACACGCACGTTCCGCCTGATCAGCTCGCCGCGAAGGCCTGCAAGGCACGGTTGAAGGCGGCTGGATTCGCGACATTCATGCCATGCGATGCCCCGTTGATGGTCGTCCGCTCCGCGAATTCGATCCATTTCTCGAGCTTCTCTACGTTGTTGTGGAACATGCGCGGGCTTTTCTGGCCGTCGATCAGCAGCGTGCGGCATTTGACGTCGCGCGCGGCCTCCCGGGTGTAGGCGGGCAGCGGGTCGCGCAATTGCTTGGGCAGGGTCAGCGCGTTGTCCAGCGCCATGCGGCGAAAACCCTGCGTGCTCTTGTTCCAGAAGCTCGGCATGCTGACCGAATCGATGAACATTTCGAGCCCGCGGTCGTATTCGCCCTGCTCGGACCGGCGCAGGGTTTGCCAGAGATCGGCACGCTGGAAGTGGTGCTTGCGCGCAGCGCGGCGGCGCGGCCTCCGCCGTGCGACTTTCTCGTCGAGCGGATCATTGCCGAACTCAGGCGCTGATGGTGCGTTCGATGGTGCGTTCGATGGCGCGCATACGCTTGTCCGCCCAACTGCTCACGAGCCCGTTCGATGCCACCAGCGGCAACGACGCCGCGATGATCCGGTACACATCGTTGCGGCGAACTTTCGAGAGATGCTCGGGGTCGAGCCACGCGTCGTTGCGCGCGAGCAGCACCAGCGTGTCGAGCCCGATCATGATCGGCCACAGGCAGGCAAGGCGCAGGCGGACCGCGCGGGCTGGAATTGCCAGTGTGTAATCGACGGCATCGCGATACAGCGCGAGCGGACTGCGCAGAAGCTCGAACAACACTGGGCGCGCGCGCGCCGATGCATGCAAATCCAGCAGGTCACGCGGTGCGAGTCCGTGCTGCGCGAGCAGCAACGAGGGCAGATAGCATCGGCCGATGCGCAGGTCGCGGGCGCAATCGCGCAGCACGTTGGTCATCTGCAAAGCCTGGCCGAAGCGAACGCCGCGCACGAGCATCGCCTGTTCCGGCGCCTTCAGGGTGCCCGGCATGTGCGCACAGGTCATCTTTGTCCAGAATTCGCCGACGCAGCCCGCCACCAAATACGTATAGCGATCGAGTTCGTCCAGGCGCTCCAGTGCGACGACTGCGCCCGAGGTTTCGTCGGGGAAGGTGCGCAAGTCGAACTCCATGCCGGTTGTGAGCGTGGTGACGATGTCGCGCACGGCGGCGGCATCGTCCGCGGTGAGTTGCGGCAGGATCGCGAGCGTATCGCCCAGTGATTCGAGCAGCGCGCGCTCGGCCGGCTGCACCTGCTGCCCCGCCACCTCGCCCGCGATTTGCGCGAGCACGCCGTGGTCGGGCGTGCCGTTGACTTGCGCGCGCAAGGACAGCAGCAGATCGAGGCGGCGCGGCGGCGGAATCAGCGAGGTATCGGCGATGGTATCGGTGGCGCGCGCGAGCAGATACGCGAGACCGATAGGGTCGCGCATCGCCGGCGGCAGGACGCGCAGCGTCAGATAAAACGACCGCGAAACGCTCTTCAGAAGCGGGCCGAGAAGAACAGCCCGGGGCGATGGATTCATGTGTCGGATCGGAGGGTGGCCCAAAACGGCCGCGGACGGCCATGCGCGATGATGCGCCGCCGGCATTGTATCCGTCAGGGCGGACGTCGCTCCTGCGCGACCGACGCTTTCGACGCTCAGGCACGTTGTTTGTTACGTTTTGTCTGTGTCTCGTGCGGCACGCTCACGACCTCCCGGGCCGGGAACGGCATCTCCTTGCGCGCTTCGTCGGCCGTGACGCGCTCCAGTTTCACTTGCGCGCTGCCGGCGCCTTGCAGACGGAGTTGCGTCTCGGCGGCGTAGGAGAGATCGATCACGCGATCCTTCACGAACGGCCCGCGATCGTTGATGCGCACGATGACCGATCGCGTCTCCGACAGATTGCTCACGCGCCCGAAAGTGCCGAACGGCAGGGTCTGATGCGCCGCCGTGAACGCGTGCATGTCGTAGGACTCGCCGCTCACCATGCGATGGCCGTGGAAGCGCTTCGCGTAGTAAGTGGCTTTGCCGGTTTCAAAGAGGACGGATGGCGGCGCGGCGTCCTACATCGCGGCATCGGATTCAACCGCGCGAGCGGCGCAACCAGTGAAAAACAAACCAGCACCCGCGAACACGAGCACAAACGCGAATGCGGCCAGCCGCCCGCAGGAATCGAAGGCATGGGCCTGCATGAGCGAGATTCTCCAGAAAACAAAAAGCCGACATATAAGTCATGACATCACCACAGCTCGGCTTGTTTCCAACATGCGGCGATGATTGATTTGCGTTTCTGCCCGCTCTTGAGCATATTGCGAGCGGTGTACTTCAGTGCAGCGAGGTTGTCAGGACAGAAG
>LFLF01000225.1 GCA_001184395.1 Candidatus Paraburkholderia calva
ACGAAGTGAATCCGCAGCATACGCTCCCAACCCATCGGCGGACGACCGTTGCCGTGTTTCGGGTAATAGGGTTCGATTACCGCACACAGTTCGGTCCACGGAACGATCGTGTTCATCGTGTCAAGCAACTCGTCGCGTCGCGTGCGTTTGCGGCAAGTCTCGAACCCCGCACCTTGATCCGCGGCCATCGCCAGCGTCTGCTGCTTCATCGTCGTTTGCCTTTCTCCTTGCACGTGCGCTCTATAACACCTGACAAGCACAAGCGGTGGACTTAATCAGCATTGCCTTAAGGCCGGTAAGCGCTATTACAAGCCTTTATTAGAAGGGAAAAGTCGTTAGTCCAAATTCGCGTCAGTAACGTCCACAATAAACCGAAAAAATAAACAAAGGCCGTTCACGTCGCCATGAACGGCCTTTCGCCGACACACAGCCTACTTCAGTTGGAACCCGCTACCTTCGGCGCATCTTCATAGATAAGCAAAGGCTTGCCGTCGCCATCGATGGTGTTGTCGTCGACGATCACCTTCGAGACGCCTTTCATGGTAGGCAGTTCGTACATGACGTCCAGCAAGGCCTGCTCCAGGATCGAGCGCAGACCACGCGCGCCGGTCTTGCGGCGGATTGCCTTCTGAGCGATGGCCTGCAACGCAGCCGGACGAATCTCCAGCTCGACGCTCTCCATGCCGAACAGCTTGTGGTACTGCTTGACCAGCGCGTTCTTCGGCTCGATCAGGATCTTGACCAGCGCGGCTTCGTCCAGCTTGCCGAGCGTAGCGACCACTGGCAGACGGCCGATCAGCTCGGGAATGAGACCGAACTTGATCAGATCTTCCGGCTCGACTTCGCGCAGCACTTCGCCCGCGTCACGATCCTGCTTGCTCTTCACGCTCGCGCCAAAACCGATGCCGGTCTTTTCCGTCCGGTCGGTAATGACCTTCTCGAGTCCGTCGAACGCGCCACCGCAGATGAACAGGATGTTGGTCGTATCGACCTGGATAAAATCCTGATTCGGATGCTTGCGTCCGCCTTGCGGCGGCACCGATGCCATCGTGCCTTCAATCAGCTTGAGCAGCGCCTGCTGCACGCCCTCGCCTGACACGTCGCGCGTGATGGACGGGTTGTCCGACTTGCGGCTGATCTTGTCGATTTCGTCGATATAGACGATGCCGCGCTGCGCCTTGTCGACTTCGTAGTTGCAGTTCTGCAGCAACTTCTGAATGATGTTCTCGACGTCCTCGCCCACATAACCGGCTTCGGTCAGCGTCGTAGCGTCGGCGATCACGAAGGGCACGTTCAGCATGCGGGCCAGAGTCTGCGCCAGCAGTGTCTTGCCCGAACCGGTCGGCCCGATCAAGAGAATGTTGCTCTTCGACAGCTCGATGTCGTCCTTCTTGTCGAGATGCTTGAGACGCTTGTAGTGATTGTACACAGCCACCGCGAGAATTTTCTTCGCGCGTTCCTGGCCGATCACGTACTGATTGAGGATATCGCTGATTTCCTGCGGGCTCGGCAGGTCGGACTTGGTCAGCCCGGCTTCTTCCGCCGCGCCGGCGGCTTCGTCGCGAATAATCTCGTTGCACAGGTCGATACATTCATCGCAGATGAACACCGACGGCCCGGCGATGAGTTTCTTCACCTCATGCTGGCTCTTTCCGCAAAACGAGCAATACAACAGCTTTTCGCTGCTGGAACCTTTTTTGTCCGCCATAAAAAGTGTAAGCCTCCGGACACTCTTATTATATGATACGCCCTTCGATTCGACCACGCAGTTTCATGTGACTGTGGCCCGCTCGAAAGCCGTTTGCCCCGTATTCGCCGGTCCTCGTATGCACCGGCACGGCGTCACTCCGGACGCCAATCCGACGCTTTACGGGCGCTTGTGCAGCACCTGGTCGACGAGACCGTACGCCTGTGCGTCGTCGCCCGACATGAAGTTGTCGCGGTCGGTATCGCGCGCGATACGCTCGACCGGCTGGCCGGTGTGATGCGACAGCAACTGGTTCAGACGTTCCTTCAGGTACAGGATTTCGCGCGCATGGATTTCAATGTCCGACGCTTGTCCACGTGCGCCGCCGAGCGGCTGGTGGATCATCACGCGGGCATTCGGCAGCGCAACGCGCTTGCCCTTTGCGCCGGCGGCCAGCAGAAACGCGCCCATGCTCGCGGCGAGACCTATGCACAGCGTGGAGACGTCCGGCTTGATGAACTGCATGGTGTCGTAAATCGCCATGCCGGCGGACACGGAGCCGCCCGGGCTGTTGATATACAGGCTGATGTCCTTGTCCGGGTTTTCGCTTTCGAGGAAAAGCAACTGGGCGACGACGAGATTCGCCGACTGGTCGTTGACTTCGCCAACGAGAAACACGACGCGCTCTTTCAGGAGACGCGAGTAGATATCATAGGCACGCTCGCCGCGGCCGCTCGTTTCCACGACCATCGGAACGAGGCCGAGCGCCTGAGCTTCGAAGCCCCGCGGAGCGTTGGACGCCAATGTGTCGAGCAATTCAGCGCGAAAGGTCATGCAATTTCCTTATTCGGAATAGGGATACTGAAGACAACAAGGCACGACCTAGAGAACGGCAGGCCGACGCACAACTTTAACAGGCTGTTGAAATAGTTTTTTTGAATGTGCGCCTACTCATTCGAAAGAGCCAACGCGACGTTCAGACCCAACTAATTTAACGCCGGACTTCGTTGATTCAGGTGCTGCTAATGTCGCATTCTTTTCGACGTTCGCTCTCATGCCGCCCGAGCGGCCAGCGTTCCCATGCGCGTCATGGTTGTAAGCTGCCTGGATCAGCAGAAAGAATTGGTCGACGCGCTTCAGTCCTCGATACATCGCCTGCCGAATCCTCCCGACTGTCTTGCTCCAACCAAACAACCTGCTCAATGCATTTGCGTTTGC
>LFLF01000226.1 GCA_001184395.1 Candidatus Paraburkholderia calva
ACCTGCTCAATGCATTTGCGTTTGCGCTGACTAATGGCGCCGCCGCCTGCGCGGCCGACGTTTTGTGCCACCTGCAAGGTCACATTGTTCGCAAGGCACGTTGCCACCAATCCCGCCGTTCGTTGGATTGACCGGAACGAAGTCATCCAGCGTGGTCATCGTGAACATCAATTCGGTGTAGCCGTCCGCTCCGCGCATCGTTTCGGTCTCAGTGTCGTTCGATTCCTTGATTCAACGTTTGCCTCTCCTGGTTTGCCCCTTCCAATCAGATGATCCGCGTAAGATGACCCGCGTAGAGGGTATTTCAATAGCCGGCTAGGATTCCCACCCGGAATGCACCGCCTCTTCAAGACCAAGCTGGAGAAATCTGGCCGCGAGTTATTCTCCCGAGACGGTGTTGATTACTTGTTTGAAATTATTGCTTAGGAATGCGATATTGAAACGACCGAAAAATGGCGATCAGAAGTCTGGGAGGCGATGCTTGGCACCGCGCGGACCAACGCGGACAATTGGATATACGTGATAAAGTGCGGCAAAACGAAGAATGATGCCGACAAGCCGCGGCCCAAGCGCGAACTGAAAGAGCCTTCCGACCGATATCGCCACGCGACCGCGAAGGAGTACGTATTCCCGGAAGGGGTTTCTGATGCCGGTCGATTGGGATAAGTGGACTGCAATTATCAGGCGCGTCAGAGAAGTCACAAACCTGCCGGAGACACCCAAGGCCGATAGATGGAAGGATTACGACTGGCGCGAGATTGCGAAGTGGAACCGCGAAAAGAGGGCCAACAAAGCCGCGACCGTTGCGAGGCCTGCTCCCGATCATCCTTGGCGCGACTATCGAGAGAAACGGGTTGTGGCCGATTGGGTTAAGCCCGGACGCCCGACTGTCCCGCGAGTAACCCTATTCCGCCCGATACGCCAGTAACGATCAGGATCGTCAGCACCACACCGGTGGCGGGATCGTCGTCCTCGGAAAACTTCAGCAGACGCTGCGGAATCTCGCTCACGGCCCAACTGATCGCCGCGCCGATCGCCAGCCCGCCCGCCACGATCACGAAGAAGCTGATCGTCGCCTCGCGCAGGGAAAATATCCCTGACGGAAATGCTGCCGTCGACCGGCTGGCCGCCGGTCATCGCGACGGCATCGTTATAGAGGATCTTGTACGTGATGTTGGCCTTCGCCGTGACGGCCTGCCGGATCGCGAGAATGCCGGAGTGGAAATACGTGCCGTCGCCGAGATTCTGAAACACATGCGGTGTTTTCGTGAACGGAACATCGAATGCGAGGCCCAGTCCACACATTCGACGCCCATCTGGATGAAGCCGGTCGTATCGCGCTCCATCCACGACGCCATCAAATGACAGCCGATGCCCGCCTGCACGACCGATCCTTCCGGCACCTTCGTCGAGGTGTTGTGCGGACAGCCCGAGCAGAAATAGGGCGTACGCTTCACGGCGTCGGCGATATTGGAGAGGATGTGCGGCGCGACGAGATTGATCACTTTGTCGCGGCGGTCCGGCGCGGGCTTGTGCCGCGCGAGCCAGTCCGCGAACACTGGCAGCACGCGCAACGGTCTGAATTCGCCCAGCCGTAGAGACCGAACTCCAGCATGTCCGCGACGTTGAACGGATTGAGCACGGGCATGTGCCACGACATCATCGTCTGGTCGCTCTGATGCGGCATCGACGACACGCAACCGTGATCGTCGCCCGCTACAACCAGCACGGCGGCGACGAGCCGTACGCGTTGTCTTGCTTGAGCGCATCGCCCGCGCGGTCGACGCCCGGGCCTTTGCCGTACCACATCGCGAACACGCCATCGACGGTGCGTTCGGCATCCGATTCCACTCGCTGCGTGCCGAGCACGGCGGTGTCGCCGAGTTCCTCGTTGATCGCGGGCAGAAAGCGCACGTCGTGCGACGCGAGCAGCGCCTTCGCCTTCCACAATTGCTGATCGACCATGCGGCAAGCCGCGATAGCCGCTAATGAACCCGGCTGTGTTCAAACCCGCCGCGCGGTCGAGCTCGCGTTGCGTCAACACGAGGCGCACCAAAGCCTGCGTGCCAGTCAGGAAGATGCGGCCTGTCGTGGCGCTCAGGTTGTCGCTGAGCTGGTAATCAGACAGGCCAGACAGGCGCGGGGAAAAAGCATCGGTGGGAACGCGCACGTTCATCGAATCTCCAGTCCAGTTTTGTTACGTGAGCGATTCATCATTCTTCCCCGACAAAACCGGAATTTTTTTCCGACTCGCCCGGATTCGCGGCAATTCGAGGAGCACCGCGACGTTTTTTTCGATATATGAGAGAAATCTTCTCGATCCGGCTTGTCTGCGCGTTAACCCGGAGCGGTTATACACGCACTTCAGACTAACCTGATCATTCGACCTCGACCGAAGGAAACGCAAGCCGATGAAGCTCTACTATTTAGTCGGCCCTGAATAATCCTATTAAGGCGCCGCCGGCACTCATGCCGCAAGTAACTCCCCAACCAGGCGACTCAGCAAAGCGACGAGAACAAGGACGTAAAAAGCCGCAGTTTCCGGAGGATCATGCGCAGATTGTGGCCTGCACGGCACAGCACCGCGTGAATTGCGTCGCCGCGCGCACCCTTTAGCCAGTTCCGGTCGAGCTTGCCATCCGCTTTCATGTGCCCGATGGTAGGCTCGATCGCACTACGCCTTCGGACCATTGCGCGCAACCCGCGTGTGATACCGCGCCGCAGCCCGGGTGATAGATCATCACGCCTGCACCGCAACGCCTTTGTAGTCGCGGTCAACGATGGCAATCTCCGGCTGCACATCCTCAGGATCGCGGCCTGTTCCAAGGCCTCGGCCAGCGTGTGGCCGTCGTACGGATTGCCCGACAGAACGAGCCCCGACCAC
>LFLF01000227.1 GCA_001184395.1 Candidatus Paraburkholderia calva
AGCAATTGGTCGATCAACTCATCGGAGAACAACTTCGGTGCCTTCGGGCTCTTATTCTTCTTTGTCACGGGTGCTTCCGTTATAGGACGTTATTCCCGTTATCGTCTCATGACCTCGGCACACAGAAAATCTGACAGGCTCCACGGCGCAGCGTATCGCCCAGTGCGCCCTTCAACCAGTTGCGCCCGAGTTTGTCGTCGCTTTTTATATGGCTGATGGCAGGCTCGATTGCACTTCGTCGTCTGATCATCGCGCGTAGTGCGCGTGTGATGCCGCGCCGCAAGCCAGGGCGATAAACTTTTGCGCCATCTATCGCAACGCCTTTGTAACCGCGGTCCACTAATGGCGACCTTTTGGTGTGACGTCGCTGAGGATCGCCGCTTGCTCCAGCGTGTGGCCGTCGGATGAGTTGCCCGGAATTTGAGCGCATCCCCAGACTACGAGCCCTTCCTTGTGAGTCGTCGTGATCGACACCTTCACGCCAAATTCGTACGACGTACGCGCCTTGCCCTTGGCCAGACACTCAACTTCCGGTACGTGCAGTGCATACAGCTTATTTCTGTCCTTCGGCTTCTGCGACAGAATCCGCTTCGTGCGGCCAATCCACTCCTGCAATCCCGCGCAGCTGCAATCGGCCACTGCGCCGATTTGCCGCTCTACATCGCGCATGACCCGGCCCACACAAGCGCAACGTGTGTAGTGTTTTTCTCATCCGTTTGTATTGCTTCGCATGCGCACAACGACTGATCTGGCTTGCCAGGCGTGGCACTTCGCGGTTGTAGTTCTGTCGCAACTTCAGGCCGTGTCTCGCGGCTGCTTTCTCCACATGACCGTCATGTCGACGATGACACGCTTCACGCTCGATGCCTTGACCACATCTGCAAGCTTGGCTGCTTTGATCGTCTCGGCCAGCTCCGTGCTTCTTGCTGCATCCCCATCTGTTTTTTCTGTCCTTTGTTTCCGTTGTTTTTTATCAAATGTGTGCGGGGTCGGTTTGAAGTGGCACGACCTTGGGCTGTTCTCGCCGCTCTGCAAGGCTTAATTCGTAATTCGCTTGGAGCACCATCCAGAAACGGGCTGTACCGACTCCGGCGCGCTCCAGCCGCACGGCAAGGTCAGGGCTTATACCAGCACGCCCGTTAACGACGCGTGACAGTGATGTGCGTGACATACCGAGCCGTTGAGCAGCGTCTGTGACTTCGACTCCAAGCGGTGCAAGCACGTCTTCGCGCAGCAGCTCGCCCGGATGTGGATGGTTCTTCATCATGGCGTTTTCCTAGTGATAATCCTGATAATCGACCAGCTCCACGTCAGAACCTATGAAGCGAAACGTGACACGCCAATTGCCATTCACCCATATTGACCAGTAGCCTTTCAGTTCACCCTTGAGAGCATGCAGTTTGTAGCCGGGATGGTTGAGTTCTTCGGGCGACGCAGCCGCGTCAAGCGCGGCCAGAATGCGGTTCAATTTGGGGGCGTGAGCTGCTTGCACGCCGCGCACAGAACAAGTGCGGTATAGGACTTCAAGCCCTTTGTGCCGAAACGTAATTATCATGAAGTTATCGTAGCGTGTCGCGCTACGCGCGTCAATCTTTTTCTTTTGGGTGCTACGGTGACGTCGTTGCAGCAGACTCATGCATTCGCGAGACAGTCCGGCCGGCGCGTTATGCAAAGAGATTGCCTCACCGGGTTCTCCCTTCGACTGAGGATGCGCCGCTTTGTGATCCTGCCTGGAGTCTATGGCGCGCTATTGGCGTCGTGTTCGCGGCATTCGCAAGAGACACCTTAAGCAGTCACGATACCGGCCGCAATGAGGTGCTCGACCATGCGGTAGGCATATTCGGTGAACCGTTCGCATCCCACGCCGTCCGGTAAGACCCGAAGTCGATCGCGCCGAGTCGATCGGCTTGTTCGAAATACGCGAGGTGTGGATCATTGGCCGCAACTGCGGTGGTGTGATCAAACATTTCCTGAAGCCCAGACTTGAGATCTTTTAGTCCACCGAAGTCGACCACCCAGCCTTGCTCGTCGAGAATTTGGGTTTCGAAAACGAAAATGAACGACAAAGAATAGCCATGAAGAAAGCGGCAATGCAAAGCAGCACGCCATTGGCGAAAGGCGCAACTTAGGCCGATTTCGGGTCCGACAATTCGCACGCAAACCTAAACTTTTCGCGCGAAGAGTTGGGCCTTCGTGGGCAGTGCACGTGGCTATCTAAGCTGTTTAGCGGGCGAAAGCAGAAATGGGCGCGTCAAGCGGTCCCATTTCATGATTGAACTGTTCATCGGTGAATCAGACACACATTCATCCCGGTCTTCCCAGTATGAGATCTTTGCTTTTTAGTTTGACCAATCGCTTTATTGTATTAAAATATAATATTGACTGAATCGTCGTTTTTTTTATTCGGTAAACCGTGCCGGACAGGAGAACGCCATGCAACCGACCGTTAACCAGCAACACGTGCTCTCGACATTACAGCAGGCCGACAATCTCTTGAGCGCCTATGCGCTGCTGGATCGTCTCCGTGAACAGGGTTTCAGTGCGCCCTCAGGTGTGTATCGCGCGCTCGGACGTCTAGCAGGCTATTGAAATACCCTTTACGCGGGTGATCTGATTGGGAGTGGCAAACTGGGAGGGGCAAACGTTGAATCAAGGAATCGAACGACACTGAGACCGAAACGATGCGCAGAGCGGACGGCTACACCGAATTGATGTTCATGATGACCACGCTGGATAACTTGGTTCCGGCCAATCACCCGCTGCGACCGATTCGGCTGTGGTTGAACGAGGCGCTCACTCGCATGGACGCGGTCTTTTCGCGGATGTATGAGAGCGCCGCGAGGGGGGTCGTCCGAGCTTCGCGCCGGA
>LFLF01000023.1 GCA_001184395.1 Candidatus Paraburkholderia calva
CCGGCTCCCGATAGACCCATGACCGTTTTTTCCGTATCCTTGCTTATGGTGGATGGTTTTGTTGTTCGCTGGTTTCCGACTTCGACAATCAGATTCTCAGCTGAAACCACCACCGCCTTCAATTTCCTGCCTCAACTACCTCCATACACCACTTCCGACTTTAGCTTGGTCGCGAGATACGTGCCCTTCTCGTGGTCGATCTGAACCAGATCGCAGGTCAGATCTTCGATGTTGCGATCGACGATCACGAGCGGCTCGCGTGCGTTCGCAAAACTCTGCGCGAGCACCGCGTCCTCGCCCGCCGAAACGATCACGAGACCGTCGATGCGCTTTTCCTGCAGCACGCGCAGATAGTTGCGCTGCTTGGCGGGATCGTCGTCGGGGATCGTCGTCGGAGTTGCAGAAGAACAGGCAATAGCCGTTCTTCGCGCAGCCGTCCTCAACGCCGAGCGCGAGTTCCGCGAAGTAAGGGTTGGTTGCGTTCGGCACCAGCAAACCGATCGTCGCGGTGAACTTCGCCTTAAGCGTGCGCGCAACCGTCGACGGCACGTAATCGAGTTCACGAATCGCGCGTTCGACTTTCGCCCTTACATCGGCCGAAACCGGCCTCGAATTGTTCACTAAATGGGATACCGTCGTGAACGACACCCCGACAATGGCTGTCACGTCCTTGATCGTCGCCATACTTCGTCCTTCTATCGCTTTGGTCTGGTTGCTTTTTAGGATGGTGAGGCGTTCGGCAGCGCACGGCCCGTGCGCCAGTGTTATTGCTTCCCTGTAGCCCGACTCGTCCTTTGGTTGCCGGTCAATGTCGCACGAACCGTCGCGCCCCATCTCTATATTCTGCTGTTTGCTGCTACTGCTTCCTGCTACCGTCTTCTGCCCTGCTTTGGCCTCTTTTCACTGCCCTGCACGCTTCGCCCCGTGCGAAACGTTACCGCCAACGTTTTACCGCAGGTGTCTGATTTAATACGTTCACTTCCTCGAAACGTGCTCAACCGCCTGCTGCGATATGGTATACAACACCACGGCCACGACGATGACCGCACCCGTGATGATGCGCTTGGTCGGCTCGTTCGCACCGATCTGCGCCAGCCCCGCCGCGAGCACCGAGATGATCAACACACCGAAAAACGTGCTGATCACCGAGCCACGTCCGCCCATCAGGCTCGTGCCACCGATCACGACCGCCGCGATCACCTGGAGTTCCAGGCCGGCGCCCGCGTTCGGATCGGTGGCTTCGAGCCGGGAGATCTGAAACAGCGCCGCGAGACCCGCCAACGCGCCCATCAGCGCGAACACGATCACCTTGGAAGGGCGAGGATTCACACCCGCGAGTCGAACCGCTTCCTCACTCGTCCTGATTCCTACCAGATATCGGCCAAAAATCGTCCGAGTCAAGACCAGGTGCGCAATAATCATTACGGCGACAGCTATCAAGAAAGCCGGAGAAATACCGAAGGCGATCGGATTCGACAGAAAATCGAAGGCATCGCCGATATACGCAGTGCACGAGTTGGTCATCTGATACGCCACGCCGCGCGCCGCCTCCAGTACCCCGAGCGACACGATGAACGACGAAATGCGCCACGCGACCGTCACCAGACGCGTCATCGCGCTGGTCAGCGCCACTGCCACGCCGATCAACGCCGATGGGAATGCCGGCCAGTGCCACTTCAGCAACGCCACGCTCACGACCGATACCCCAGCGCCAGCACCGATCCCACCAACAGATCGATGCTCGCGATGATCAGCGCGAAGGTCATGCCCACCGACATCACACGAGATCGGGAATCTGGTTCGCGATCGTGCTGAAGGTGTCGTAGGTCAGGAAGTGCGTGCACATGCAGATTGATACCCGCCACAAGCTGCAAAGTGCCGCAGATGAAGTCGCTCGCAGGGGTGGCCGCATAGATGAGGCCCTTCTGCTTCACCTTCTCGCCTGGCGACAACACGCCCGAGATGGTCGATGAACCCGACTTCACGATCGAGCCCATCGCCTTCTCGACAATGTTCGACAAGCCGCCCTTCTTGTTCTCCGGCGTGGTGTTCGCGCTGCGGTCCGCGCCGCCGCGCTTCAGGTAATCGTCATACCACTGCATCTCGCGGATGATTGCCGCCGCCACTTCGCCACTGGCCGCGCGCGCCGTGATTTGGGCGACGCCGTCGCGCACTTCCGTCACTTCCGAGAACATCACCGTTGCGCCCGCGCGCACCAGCAGGTCGGTTGCGAAGCCAACCGCGGGATTGGCCGTCAGACCCGAGAAGGCGTCGCTGCCGCCGCATTGCACGCCGATCACGAGGTCCACCGCCGAACACGTTTCGCGGCGGCGATTGTTGAGCCGCTTGAGATGCGTTTCCGCCATGCGCATGATCGATTCGATCATCGACGCGAAACCGACGTGCGCTTCGTCCTGCAGGACGACTGCGCCGCCGCTGCGATCGGGATCGTGCCGGCAAGCATCAGGCGTTCGGGCTGCAGCTTCTCGCAGCCGAGGCTCACCATTATCACCTCGCCGCCGAAGTTCGGATTCAGCGCGATTATTACGCACCGTGCGGCTCGGCACCATCGCATCGGGCGCGTCGATGGCGACACCGCAGCCACAGGTGTGACCCAGGCTCACGACGTCATCATCGACATTGGGAAATGCCGACAGCAGCTCGGCCTTGATGCGCGCGACCGCATACCATACTGAACCACGTCGGCGACGCACTACACCGTCGTCATGATGGCGAGGATGTTGCGCGCGCCGCCCGAGCTGTCCGCATTGCGATAGCCCTCGAACGTGAAGCCTTCCAGCGGCGACTTGTCCGGCGCCTTGATGGTGGCGATGGACAGATCGTGAAGTTCGGGCGGCGTGGGCATGCGCAGCACGTGTTCGTTGACCCAGCTTCATTTCGCCAGCGGCTTGTTCGCGTAGCCGATGACGACGTTGTAGCAGATCACCGCTCGCCTTCTTCCAGATACTTCAGCGCGACCTTGTGACCCTGCGGCACGCGCTCGCGCAGCACGAGGCCGTCCGCGAACGTAGCACCTTCGCCCAGACCGCCGTCGTTGACGACGATCGCGAAGTTATCGTCCGGATGAACGTGAATATAGAGGAGGACCGATTCATTTCTGATGATCCTTCACGGATTGATACAGTACTGTACCTTCTTGGAATTATGTCATCCTACAACATAGTCGAATGTCGTGGGTCGGTGTTTACCCTTAAAATCCTATATAAGGCATGGATTTGGTTGTGCGGCCATAATTCATGTTGTACGATGACTTACATGTGATGCTTGAGCGATTCATCTCATCCGGCAGCCTCAACCGAGATCAGAGAACACATGAGAGAATACACACCATGACGACACCGCAAGAACTCAAGAAAATCGTTTCCGAAGGCCTGCTCTCCTTCCCCGTCACCGACTTCGACCAGCAAAGCAATTTCCGCGCCGACACCTATGCGAAACGCCTCGAATGGCTGGCACCGTACGGCGCATCGGCGTTGTTCGTCGCGGGCGGCACGGGTGAGTTCTTCTCGCTGGAACAAGCGGAATACTCACAGATCGTGAAGACGGCCACTAAAGTCTGCAAGGGCAAGGTGCCGATAATCGCCGGCGCGGGTGGCCCGACGCGCACGGCCATCGCGTTCGCGAAGGAAGCGAAAAAGCAAGGCGCGCAGGCATTCTACTAATGCCGCATTACCTGACGGAAGCGTCGCAGGATGGCATTCGCAATCACGCGGAAGAAGTGTGCCGCGCCGTGCCGCACATGGGTGTGATCATCTATAACCGCGCCAACTCGAAGCTGAACGCCGACATGCTCGAACAGCTCGCGGAAATCTGCCCGAACCTGATCGGCTTCAAGGACGGCGTGGGCGAAATCGAAAACATGGTGACGATCCGCCGCCTGGGCGACCGCTTCTCTCGTACCTCGGTGGCCTGCCGACAGCCGAAGTCTACGCCGCCGCTTACAAGGCGCTAGGCGTGCCGGTGTATTCGTCGGCGGTGTTCAATTCAACTTCATCCCGAAGACGGCCATGGAGTTCTACCGCGCGATCATCGCCGACGACCACGCTATCACCGGCCGCCTGATCGACGGGTTCTTCCTGCCGTACCTCAAGATCCGCAACCGCAAGGCGGGTTACGCGGTGTCGATCGTCAAGGCGGGCGCGAAGCTGGTCGGTCACGACGCAAGTCCGGTGCGCACACCGCTGACCGATCTGACGGGCGAAGAGATGGAACAGCTCGACGCGCTCATCAAGAAGCTCGGCGCGCAGTAAGCGTCATCGACGACACGCAAGCGGGAGACCGCGCAGTTTCACGATGATCGAAACCGCGCGGCGCGTCGCGCCGATCGAGGACCGCTCGATAGCCTGAGCGGCCCTTCGTGCATCTGCACGCGGGAAAAGATTCAACGGTTCAAAGGTTCAGGGCAAAGGGGAAGTCCATGTCGTCGACGAGCCGCGCTGCCAATCCGGCGGACATCATGAAGCGCACGAAGGTGCGTTACGTCATTCTGTTGCTGATCTTCGTGATCACGACATTCAATTACGCCGACAGTGCGACGCTGCCGGTGACCGGCACCGCGATGCGCGCCGAATTCGGCTTCGATGCGGTCCGCATGGGGCTATTCTTCTCCGCATTCAGTTGGGCATACGTGCTCTCGCAAGTGCCCGCGGGCTGGCTGCTCGACCGCTTCGGCGCGCGGCACGTGTATGCGGCGAGCATCTTTCTATGGTCGCTGTTACGCTCCTGCAAAGCACCATCGGCGTGCTCGGCATCGCGGCAACGGCCGTCACCGGCCTTTCGTGCTGCGCTTCATGATGGGCGCGGCGGAAGCGCCTACCTTCCCCGCCAATGCTAAGGTCGTCGCGAGCTGGTTCCCGACCAAGGAGCGCGGCACGGCATCGGCCATTTTCAACTCGGCGCAGTACTTCGCGGCGGTCGTGTTCACACCTTTGATGGCATGGCTCACGCACGCATTCGGCTGGCATCAAGTGTATATCGTTATGGGTATCGCCGGTCTCCTGCTTGCGCTGACTTGGCTCAAGGTGATGAAGAATCCGGCCGAGCATCCGGGCGTGAACAAGCGGCAACTCGACTACATCGAGGAAGGCGGCGACTCGTGCGCGGGCATCAGCGCTGGCCGCGCTCGGCGAATGCAAGCGCGAACAGGGTGGGCTCGGTGGTCAAACAGCTGTTCACCAACCGTATGCTGCTGGGCGTGTATCTCGCGCAGTACTGCATCAACGTGCTGACCTACTTCTTCCTCACATGGTTTCCCATCTACCTCGTGCAGGCGCGTCACATGACCATTCTGCAAGCCGGTCTGGTCGCGTCGGTGCCGGCCATCTGCAGCTTCTCCGGCGGCGTGCTCGGCGGCGTATTTTCGGACGCGCTGATCCGCCGCGGCCGCTCGCTGGCCGTGGCGCGCAAGGTGCCGATCGTCGGCGGCATGCTGCTGTCGTCGCGCTCATGTCGCTTGCGTTCTTCGGCAAGGGCATCGGCTCGCTCGGCTGGGCCGTCGTCGCGGATACGTCGCCCAAGGAAGCCATCGGCCTGTCCGGATCGATCTTCAACATGTTCGGCAATGTCGCGGGAATCGTGACACCGATCGTGATTGGCTATCTCGTCGCACAAACGGGTTCCTTCAACGGCGCGCTGGCGTTCGCCGGCGTGAATGCGTTGATCACCGTGTTCAGCTATCTGGTGATCGTGAAGGACATCAGGCGTGTGGAGTTGAAAAGCGCTGCCTGACGCGAGCGCTTCAGGCACCTTTATGCAAGAGGGCAACCCGTGCGGTTGCCCTTTTTTGATTCCGATGCGTTTGGGCTTCGCCCGTCAGAACGCGATGCGAACCTGCCGCCGCGCGCATTTGCCGGTGCATGACGATTGCGCGTGCTCGTTGCGCCCTGCATCCATCGCCGCGATCGCGCTGGGCGAAACGGTCGTCTGCAATCGCGCGATGCGTTCTTCGTTTGCCTCGCGCCAGTTCCGGCGTGATACTGCCGAGCCGCACCGGCTCGATGCGCTTCGGCGCAGGTTGCGTCGTATCCGGTCGGGCCACGTGTTTCGCGGCATCGCCGTCCGACGCAATGCCTTTCAGCCGCAACACCGCATTGCCCGCGTCCCGCGCAAGACGCTGCTCGACGACGCCCGCCCTCACGCGCCCTTGCTCATACTGCTGTCCCCGACGCAGTTCCACTTCGAGTTCGGCGATACGCCATTCATACCAGCTCGTCACGCACGCCTTGTCGGTACAATAGTGCTGACGCCATTGCCACTGACTCACGCGATCGGCCTCGAGCGCGCGCGCATCGGGATGCCGCGTCGTGGGCCTGGCCATAAGCGATGGCGAGCCGGTCGTCCTGCGCAGACAACAGCGGATCGCCGCAGATGATGTGTTCCGACGCGGACGCGTTCGGCGGACACCGAAAACTCGCGCCATGTACAAGCGGCATCGCGCCTGCCGACATGAGCAGCGCGAGCGCCGCTGCACGCGGCACACGAAAGTTGAGAGCTCGTTTCATGACTGGCTTCCGTTGAAGATGGCATGGTCGCGAACGGCCTGCGCCCTCATGCGGAAGACGTACTACGAGCGCTGACCGGTTCGCGGCGGCACGTCTCGTCGCCGCGAAGCAAGATAGCGCGATGCCCGGAAGTCAAAGCTCCGGCAAGACGGCTATGTGCCGAAGTCCTTACCGGATGTTTCCTGCAGGCGATTTCAGCCGTGAATCACATCGATGCGCAACGCCTCGCCGCCCGCCGCGATCTCCACTAGCCGGTCGACATTCGGATGCGCGCCAGGACGATTGGGGACATCAGCGGTATGTTCCGCGAACACCGCGAGGCCATGCTCGGCGACTTTGGCATCGAGCGAGCCGAAGGCCTGCTTCAGATAGTGATAAACCGCGAGCGAGCCTTGTTTTCCGGGCTTGTTCTCGATGCTGGCGCGCACGGCGCCCTGCCCGTCCACAGGATCGATGCCTTCGGTGGAAGGCAATTGCGCGAGATTGTCCTTGAATACGTTGCCCGGCTGGATCACGAAGACCTCCAAAATCTTTATCGTATGGGAATTGCGTTAAAATCGGCCGCATATCTTAAACGATCGGCGTAACCGCACTCGATAGCAAGATCGCCCCGCCCTCGATCACCCGCGCCGTGATGCCGCCGAAACCGCGCACCGCGTTATAGCCGCCCGCACCGAAGGTCTCTTCGATGCGCGAGCACGGATGACATTCGCCGCTCGCCTCCAGTACCGCCGCCGATCCTGAAACGCCGGTCCTTAAGCGCATTCAGGTGGATGCCCTCGGTCACGATATTGCGCCGCAAATCGAGCGGCGAAACGTCGTTCAACCCAAGATGGCGCGCAATGGCATGCAAGCTTTCCGCCTGAATCAGCGTGACCTGACGATTACCGCCCTTGCGGCTGTAATGATCGCCTTCGAGTCCTTCGCCGGCGAGCGCGAGGTACGATCGACGCGACCAGCGGCGCGCGCCGCGCCATGCGCAAGCCGATCCATGTAACACGTCCGCTCTTCACGGGTGCGAGCATCAGACGAGCTAGCGGAGATTGAGGATTGAGCGGCATGCGGCCATTCTATCGTCCGACAGGACTGCGGCGCATGGACCAGTCGATTTGTCACTTCTTGGCTCTATTCGCTAATCCATCGAATGCGTATCGTAGTGGCAGGTATCATGGAGACATCGCATGGATTCGACCGTCACGCTCAAACATCTCGTCACGCGCGAAGACTGGTCGTGCGCGTTCGGCGTCATGAAGCAACTGCGCCCGCATCTGACGGATATTGCCGTATTCCGCGTGCAAATGCAGCACCAGCATGAGGAAGGCTATCGGCTGCTCGCCGCTTGCGACGAACACGCCGTGCTCGGCCTCGCGGGTTATCGCACGCAAACCAATCTGCTGTATGGCCGCTTCGTCTATGTGGGCGATCTCGTCGTCGATGCGACGCTTCATCGCGCCGGCATAGGTGCGCGTCTGCTCGACGCGGTCCGGCATATCGCACGCGATGCAAGCACTTCGTGCTCGATACCGGCCTGCATATGGCGCTGGCGCAACGCTTCTTCTACTATCGCAATGGGCTGCTCGCCAAAGGCATCGCTTCCGCCAGTGGCCAGTGTCTTGTTCATCTTCCAGCTCGTGCCGACCCAGAACAGGGAATCAGACATGGCGGTGCGCAATAGCTATGAACTATGAATACTGGTGTTTCGGGCCGCCCGCGCACCCACAGCAACAGGCGGGCGCGTAACGGATTCGACAGATACAGCGGATTCAACGGCGCGATCACTTCGACAGCACGAACGGCGCGGTGTATTTCGACACGTTCGCCTTGGTAATCAGCACGCAGTCGAAGAGTTGTTTCTCGCTCGCGGCGCCGGTCTTGCCGGTCTTCAGGAACTGATCGGCTTCCTGCACGGCCTTCGCGAAAAATTCGGCGACCAGTTGCACCGTGTATTGCAGTTCGCCCGCCTTGACCGCTTCCACTGCCGCGGGCGAGCCATCGAAGTCGCCGACTTTCACGCTCTTCAGCTTGCCGGCCTGCTTGAGCGCGGCGATCGCGCCGGGCGCCATTTCATCGTTGCCGCTAACACGCCGATCACATCCGGATGCGCCTGCAACGGTTCTGCGTCGCGTTGAAGCCTTTCGTGCGGTCCCAGTCAGCCACCTGCGATCCCGCGAGCTTCAGGCCCGGATACTGGCTCAGGTGTAGTCTTTCGAATGCGTGACCGCGTTGTTGTCCGACGGCGCGCCCAGCAGTTCGACGTAGTTGCCCACCCACTGCTGCGCGCCGAGCGCCGCGCCCTGCGCGTTGTTCGACACGAGCTGCGCCTTGGCCAGCCCGGCTGATTGATTTCCGCATTGACGAGGAACACCGGAATGTTCGCCGCCACGGCCTTTTCACCGCGCCGCCCGAACCGCTGGCATTGGCCGGATCGAGAATGATCGCCACCGACTTGTTGGTGATGGCAGTGTCGATCTGTTGGCTCTCCGTGTTGGTATCGCCCTTCGATGCCGACACGTTCGCGGTATAGCCGAGCTTCTTCGCCTCGGCAGACGTGATGTTGCCTTCGGCGAGGCACTACGGATTCGCGGGATCGTTCACGATGATGCTGATGAGACCTCCCGCCGCATGAGCCGGCGCGGCGAACAAGGGGGCGGCCAGCGCGACAGCGGCGAGGATCAGGGTTTTCTCTTGGTGGTCATGGCAGGTCTCTTTCTAAAAGTTGGTGTTGGCGCAGCTTTGCGATGCACGACTTCAATACACTCCTCGCGTAACGGTCTGTAGCTCATGCCTTGCTGCCGCTTTGCGGAGAAGCCAGTTGGCCGCCAGTCGGCACGGAACGCTTGGCCCGGCGGCGGTATTGAATGGCGTTCAGCAACACCGCGAGCACGATGACCGCGCCGGTGAATACCTTCTGCCAGTAAGACGAGATGCCGATGATCACGAGGCCATCGGACAGAAAGCCGATCACGAACGCGCCGAGCAGCGTGCCGCCCATCAGCGATGCGCCGCCGATCACCACCGCGACGATCGCGGTGAGTTCATAGGTGGTGCCCGCCGTGGGCCCGGCCTAGGTGAGTTGCGACGACAGGATCGGCCCGGCGATGGCCGCGCATACGCCCGAAGCATGTACCCGCCGATCAGCACGCGCTTGACCGGCACGCCCGACAGTTCCGCCGCGCGGTCGTTGCCGACGCGTACAGCCAGCGTCCGAAAACCGAGCGATTCAGCGCGATGCTGCCGAGAATCGCGATCACGGCAAGAATCAACACGCCGACCGGCACATGAAACAGGCGGTCAAAGCCGAGATAGTCGAAGCCGGTATTGCGAGGTCCGCCTGCCAGCCGAAATTGTTGTAGGTCAGGCCGTTGGTCATCAGAAGCGCAAAGCCGCGCACCACGTACATCACGCCGAGCGTGGCGACGAACGCGGGCACCTTAAAACGCGCGATCAGAATGCCGTTCACCAAGTCCGATGAACGCGCACAGCACGCAGCACAGCACGACGACGACCCACACCGACGGATAGAGCACCACGCCGAACACGTTGAGCGTCACGCCCTGCATGAAGAATCCCGTGACCATGCCGGACAGCCCGAGCGTCGATCCCACCGACAAATCGATCCCGCCGTTGATGATGACGAGCAGCATGCCGATCGCGAGAATCCCGTAGATAGCCACGTGTGAAGCCATCGTAAGAAAATTTTCTACTGCGAAATAATTAGGGGAAAGGAAAGAAAAATATGACGATGATGGCGATCAGCGCGAAGAACGCGCGTCCTTCGAGCAGCATCTTGCCGAGGTCGAACCCTTCACCCGAACCCGCGGCGTGAGTCGATCTCGAAGTCTTGGCGGCGTTACTCATGTTGTGTTTCTCCTGACATTGCTTTGATCAGGCGATTCAAGCCATCACGGCTTCGCCGAAAACGGCCATGATGTCGTCCTTGTCGGCGTCGGGGCCGAATTCCGCAGAAATCTTGCCGCGCCGCATCACGATGATGGGATGCGCGACGCTCAGGCATTCGCCCACTTCGGAGGTCGAATACATGACGGCGCGGCCCTTCTTGGCGTTCTCGGCGAGCAGGCGGAACACTTCCGACTTCGCGCCGATATCGATGCCCCGGCTGGGTTCGTCGAGCAGAATCACTTTCGGGCTAGTGGCGAGCATCTTGCCGATCACGACCTTCTGCTGATTGCCGCCCGAGAGCGAACGGATCGACGCGCCCGCGCCTGCCGTCTTTACATGCACGTTGCGGATCGATTGCCCGACCAGTTCGCGCTTGGTGGGCGGCGACATCAGCAGCCCCTTCACAAAACTGCGGACGATCGCGAACGACATGTTGGAGCCCACGCTCATGGTAGACACGAGGCCGTTGCGCTGGCGATCTTCCGGCATGAGCACGAACCCGCGTCCGATGCGCCCGGCAATGCTCAGTCCTGCCATGTTTTCGCCTTCGAGCAGGATCCTGCCGCCGGTGACCGGCAGGCGCGTGCGTCCGGCCACGGCTTCGAGCAATTCAGTGCGGCCAGCGCCCATCAGTCCGTAGATGCAGACGATCTCGCCCGCGCGCACTTCCAGCACAGATGATCCACCACCGACGCGCCCGAGCCGGATTCGGCGGCGACGCTCACATCGCCGAATGCGTAGCCGGTCGGCGGCGAGCCGAGATCGAAGTTCTCGCCCACCATGTTGCGCATGATCCAGCCGAGATCGATGTCCTTGCGCTCGGCCGTCGCGCAGTACGACCGCGTAATCGGTCACCTGCAAGGCTTCTTCGAAGTGGTGCGAGATGTACACGATCGACACGCCACGGCTCGTCAAATCGCGGATCACCTTGAACAGCACTTCAACTCCGGACGCGGAGAGCGCCGAGGTCGGCTCGTCCATGATGATGAGAATGCGCGAATCGACCGACAGCGCCCGCGCAATCTCGACCACCTGCTGCTGAACCAGACGCAGATCGCGGATCAGCGTCATCGGATCGACGTCTTCTTCCAGTTCTTCCATGAGCGCGCGCGTTTGCCGCGCCTCTTCGGCGAAGTTCACGCCGGTGCGCATGCGAATCTCGCGGCCCATGAAGATGTTGTCGCGCACGGACAGGTTCGGCGCGAGGCTCAGTTCCTGGTGAATGATCGAGATGCCGTGATCGCGCGCATCGCTCGACGACGTGAATGCAACGCGCTCGCAATCGAGTTCGATCTCGCCCGAGGTCGGCTTCTCGACGCCGGAGAGAATCTTCATCAGCGTCGATTTGCCCGCGCCGTTCTCGCCGAACAGCCTCGTGACCTTGCCGCGATGGATCTCGAAGTTCACGCCCTTGAGCGCATACACGCCGCCATACGACTTGACGATGTCGCGCGCCGACAGCAGCACGCCGTCTTTGGCTAGAGCTTGCGCAGTAGTTTCGGCGATGATGCTCATTTCACCTCCAGCTTCACAGGCGTGATGAGCCAGCCGTTCGGGTTGGTCAGCTGGAAGACGCCGACGACGGATATGGTCTTGCCAGTCAGCTTGGCGGTGTCGACTTTGGCGAGCACCTCCTTCTTCATCTCCGTGTTGATCGCGTAACCGGCGTTCTGGTAGTCGATCTGGTTCATGAACTGGCCGAAGTTGATATCGCCGGTGGCGTCGCGCAGATCGGTGCCGTTGATGGCCGGTCCGGTCTGCACGCGGATCAGCAGCGAGTCCGGCAGGCCGGGCACTTTCACTTCGTACACGCCGGAGTTTTCCTTGCACGCGACGCCTGTGAATTTCACCGACATCTCCGGGCCCACGCCGCCGCCCGCCACGCCGTATTGCTTGCCCGCCGCGTCCTAGTCCTTCGCGATGGCGGCGACCAGCGTCGCGGCATCGACCGCGCGCTTTTCGATAGCGGCCTGCGTCTTCGGAAACTGCTTCTTGCCATAGGCTTCCGGCTCGAAAACCTGAGTCTGCGTATCCGCGCCGTAGCCGATCTTGACGACCTTGGTGCTCATCGCCATGGCGGCGAGCAGTATCACCAGCAGCACGATTTCGATCACTACGCGCATGCGGTAATTCGCCTGTCCCTTCGTGGCCTTCGTGACTTTTGTAGATGCGACCGCGCTCATCGGGTTACCTCCTTCGCTTCAGTCCGTTTCATGTCCGCCCCACTCGTTCGCGATCACGTCGAGTACCATCGCGGCAGATGCCGCGCCGGGGTCCACGTGCCCGAGACTGCATTCGCCCAGACGCGCCGAGCGGCCCTTGGTGGCGACCATCGATTTGGTCGATTCGGCGCCCGCCTGCGCGGCTTCGCGAACTTGCGCCAATGATCTCCGCCACCGGCCGCGCGTCGTCCATGCCCTGCTGCGCCGCAGTCGATGCGGGCGCCCACATGTCCACCATGGTCTTTTCGCCGACTTCCGCCTTACCGCGCGAGCGGATGCCTTCCGCCATCGCGACGATCAGGCCCTGTGCTGCGCTCAGCGGCAGGTCGGCGCCCACGAAGGCGGTCGCGTACAACGGTCCAGACGATGCGCCGACCGCATTCAGCTGGTCGGCGAGCGTGGCATCGGCGGGTAATGCATCGACCGCTTTCGATGCGGCCGTGAAGCCCTGCTCCATCGCGATGCTGTGATCCGCGTCGCCAATCACGCCGTCGAGGCAGCACAGTTCGTCGCGGGCGGCCGCGATCGTGCTCGCGAGTTCGCGAAACAGATGGGCCATGTCGGCCGTGGTCAGCGCGCGCATCAGCTACCTCTTGCTGAAACATCGCGCAGTCGCACGGGTGATCGATCAAACGCTGAAGCTCGTCGTCCAGATGCATCACGATGATCAATGCGCCCGCCATTTCGAGCCACGTGCACAGCGGCTCGACCAGCGTCTTGTGCGTGACGATGCCCGCTTCGTTCAGCCGCTGCGCGACGCGGCGGTTGAGGATGTAAAGCTCCATCAGCGGCGTGGAGCCGAGCGAGTTGACCAGCACGGCGACGCGATCGCCCTTCGCGGCGCCCAGAACGCCACCGATTCGGCGATCTGCTCGACCACCTGCCGGTCGGTCGGCTCGCGCTCCTTGAACGACAGTTCGAGGCAAATCTCGTTGTCGCGTCCGCCGCCCGCGTGAAGCGGCTCGGGCTGGATGCGCCCGAGCGCGTTGTACTCGCCCGTGAACGGGCGATGACCGCCCTTGTCCATCAGCGACTGCTTGATATGGATGATCGGCGACACCTTCGGCACGACGCGCGCCCACGCATACGGATCGAAGTCGTCGGGATTCGGGCTCGTCACGTCGCCGTGATCGATGTCGGCCATCATCCACATGGGAATCGCCATGTTCGCGGCGCTGAGCTGGTCCTGAAGCGCCATGCACGCGGCAATGGTCTCGCCGAACTCGCGGCCGATCGACATCGGCTCCCAGAACACATATTTCAGGCCCGCCGACCTGTCGTGCTCCGCGACTTCCACCCAGCAGTCGATAGCGGTTCGAATCAGCGCGGCGCGGCGTTCGGCATCGCCGAAATCCTTGTAGGTGAAGATGGCGAACTGCGTGCCGATCGACTCGCCGCCCAGGTCCGCCGTGATATCGGCGAAGGTCTTGAACCAGTCGATGTAATAGCGCCGTACGTCCGCATCCGGAGGCCGAAGTGATTCAGCCGCCCATACGACCAGGTCATGCCGGAGGTGATACGCACGCCGGTGCGCGTCATCGCGGCGCGCATCTCGCGCGTGAGACGGCGCGTGACCGCCGCCGGCCACGACGGATTGATGAACTCATGCGTCAACTGCACGTCGCGAATCTTCATGTCGTGCGCGATGGCGTCGATCAGATCGCCCGGTTCCGCAAAGCGGTTCACCAGCGGATTCGTGTTGAGTGTAAGCGTGAATGCCATGTGCGTGTCCTGTCCTTATGCCGATTGCCTAACGAGGCTACCGAGCCACGTTTCGAACGCGGCCTTCTGTGCAGCGTTCATGTGCAGGCCGTGTTTGGTGCGGCGCGTGAGCATGTCGTCGGCGCTCGCGGCCCATTCGTGGGACATCAGATAGCGCGCGTCCGCCTCGTAGAAATTTGGCCCGAACTGCATGCCGAGACCGGCGAGCGAGATCGCGCCGTCAGCGTGCCGTAGGTCTGCGTGTAGTGACGCAATAGCGTGCGTGGTAGCCAGTCGTACTGGCTTTGCAGACGCGCCGTGAAACGCGCCACATCCGCGCCTTCGATATCGCCCGCCCGGCAGCGTCGCGGAAGCGGTCCAGTCGCCGCCCATCTTCGGAAAAGTGGGTGCGAACTTTTGCAGCGCGTGCTCCGCGAGCTTGCGGAAGGTCGTGATCTTGCCACCGGAAGACATTGAGCAGCGGCGACCGCCGCTGTCGTCGAGATCGAAGACGTAGTCGCGCGTGACGGCCGAGGGATTGCCCTTGCCGTCGTCGTACAGCGGACGCACGCCCGAGAAGGTTTGCAGAATGTCCTGCTTGCAAAGCGGATGCTTGAAGTAGTGGTTCACCGCCGACAGCAGATAGTCGATCTCTTCGTTCGAAATCTGCACGGTTTCCGGCGCACCGTCCCATGGAACGTCGGTCGTGCCGATCAGCGCCTTGTCGCCTTCGTAGGCGTTGGTGAAAATCACGCGCTTGTCGTGGTTCTGCACCAGATACGAATGCGGCCGTCCCAGAACTTCGGCGTGACGAGGTGGCTGCCCTTCACGAGCCGCACCTTGCGGGACGACGTCGCGCCCGCGCGCCCGATGACCTCCGACACCCACGGTCCGGTCGCATTGACGAGCCCGCCCGCCTTCACGACGCGCGTCGAGCCATTGCGCGTATCGCGCAGTTCGACGCGCCACGCGCCGCCCTCGCGCTTCGCCGCGACACACGCAGTGTGCATGAGCACTTGCGCGCCGCGCTGCGCGGCATCGACCGCGTTGAGCACGACAGACGCGCGTCATCGACCCAGCAATCCGAATACTCGAAACCGCGACGGTACTCGTCCTTGATCGGCGCGCCTTCCGGATTGCGCCACAAATCGAGCGAACGCGTGCTCGGCAGGCGCTTGCGGCCGCCGAGGTAGTCGTACAGAAACAGGCCGGTGCGCACCAGCCACGCCGGACGGTCGCCGGGACTGTGCGGCAGCACGAAGCGCAGCGGCCAGATGATGTGCGGCGCGGCGTTGAGTAGCACTTCGCGTTCGATCAGCGCTTCACGCACGAGCCGGAACTCGTAGTACTCGAGATAACGCCGCCCGCCGTGCACCAGCTTGCCGGAGCGCGACGACGTGCCCTGCGCCAGATCGTCCTTTTCGCAGAGGATCACCGACAGTCCGCGGCCAGCTGCATCGCGCGCGATACCCGCGCCGTTGATGCCGCCGCCGATGACACACAGACCCCCACCATGTCCTTCTCGCTCATCCCAGCGTTCCGTGTCGATCTGATCGACGTTAGTTGAGGGCAGCGGAAACGGCTTCGGGCCGATGCCGCGACTTCAGCAGCCGGGCGGTTTCATCCCAGATCAGCACGAGCGCCTGACGCGCCTGCTGGTACACGGGGAAAAGCCGCGCGTAGATTGGGTCAGTTCCGCGTCCGGCGTTTCGGGCTGGCCGAGCAGTGGCGTCACCCATTCGGCGATGCATGCCTCCATGTCCGGATAGACGCCGAGCGCGACCGCCGCCATCATCGCCGCGCCCGCTTCCTCGCGGGCGGGAATGCGCGTCGGCGCGCCGACCACCGCGCGAAACAAGTCGAGATAACGGCTTTCGTTCGTCAACCCGATGAAGGCCGCGCACGCGTTCGGATCGACGAACGGACCGCGCTCGGCCACATCCGAGATATACGGGTGAGATACAGTAGCGCACCGGGACGCCCGGATTGCAGCCAGCCGTCGATGCAGGTCATGCGGTCGGTATGCGACAGGCTCGTGCCAACTGCTTGAGCAGGTCGCTCACGATATTCAGCACACAATCCACATTCAGCGGCGCGGCCATGTTCGACTGCACCTGCGCCGACATGCCCGCAAGTGGCAGCGCGATCACATAGCCCGTACCTTCCGCGTTCAGATGCACGTCCTCGTTGCACGTCGCGCGCATGTGCATACCGGTCGAACCGACGATGGAACAACTCGCGCCCGCCACGCCTTACGTGTGGATGCCCGCGCCGAGGGCGGTCAGCACGATATCGACGAAGCCGAGACACACAAGCGTGCCTTCGAGCAACCCGGTTGCGCCGGCCGCTTCCGCCGAAAATGGATGCGTGGTCTGCGTGCCGTCGGCTATCTCCGGCAACAGGCAGCAGAACGGCCCGAGGCCGAGCGCGTCGATCACCGTGTCGTCGTAGCGGCGCGTGCGGAAATTGCCGAAGGTGAAGCTCGCCTTGGACGGATCGGTCGCGCGCACGCCGGTCAGGTTCAGATACAGTCAGTCCTTGCAGTGCAACGCGACTTCCGTGCGATTCAGCTTGTCGGGCATGGTCGCGACCATGTGTGCGATCTGCGCGCCCTGGCTGCACGACGCGAGTCCCGTGCCAGTGGCTTCGAAACGCGCCCAGCTCGCGGCGCGTGCGTCGAGCCAGAGCCAGGCATCGCTGGCCGGGCGATCGTTCGCGCCGACTACCAGGTGCCGTCGCCTTGACCGGTGACAGCGAGCGCGCGGGTGCGATGCGGGAGGCCGTCGACCTTTGCGCCGAGATCGCGCATCGTGCGGGCACAGTCTTCCCAGGTCTGATCGAGCGGCTGCGTCGCCGCGCCGTCCACGCTCGTCACCGCGATCTGCCGTCCCGACAGGTCGAAAGACACGGCCTTGATTACCGATGTGCCGACGTCGATGCCGACGAGCAGGTCGCGCGCAACGGTAGCCATCACGCAATCTCCGCCGCGGTGGGTTCAGCGTTGAGCGCGCGCGCCGAGATTTCGTCGGTGATCAGTCCGCTCAGCAGCCCGCTTTTGAGCACGGCGCGGATCGCCGCGATCTTCGACTCGCCGCCCACGATCGCAACGATGCGGCGGCCCTTCAGGTCCTCGAGTTCCGGCGCGACCTTGCGCGCCACCAGCGAGGTTTCGACGGACTCGCCCGCCGCGCTGAAGAAATGCCCCAGCACTTCACCCTGCCCGCCCATTTCGCGGATTTCGTCGATTTCGGCCGGCTCGATCATCTGCGATGCGACCAGTTGCGCGTCCGCATTCACCGAGCCGATGCCGACGACCATCAGGTCCACGTGTGCCGCGAGGTCGAACACTTCGCGCGCGCCGCGCTGCGACAGCAGAACTTCGCAATCCTCGGCGGTGTTGGCGAAGAATGGCAGCGGCATGACATAGGAGACGGCACCGGTCTGTTCGGCAAGCCGGTGGATCACGTCATAGGGATTGTGTATTTGCGCGTCACGCCGCCGAGCAGCGAGACAAAGCGCACCGTGCCCGCGTCCATGCGCGGAATGTTGCGACGGCGGCCACGAGCGTGCGGCCGTGTCCGATGCCGATGACGCCATCCTGCAGCGTCAGAATTTCGCGCTGCAAAAATTACGATCCGGCGAAACCGAGCGCGCGCAACGGCAGGTCGCCGTCGTTCAGGTCCGGCACGACTTTCGAGCACGGCGCACTCGGCCACATCGCCGTCGATGGTGAACTTCACCGCGCCGCTCTGATTGGCGCGCATGATCAGCCGATGCGCCTTGAGACTCGTCACGCCAAGACGCGAAGCGACGTCGGCTTGCGTCTGCCCGGCAACGTAATGCAGCCCCGCAGCGCGGATGGCGAGGCTGTCCTCGGCATCGCGCCTGTCGGCGGATTTCGTCATGTCGTCTCCGTAAGCACGTTGCAATGTGATATTTTTTAACGTTATGAAATTTTCTTCAGTTCAGCGACGATAGGCATGCGGGAAAGGATTGGGTATCGGCGGTAACCCTAGGCAGGAATCGTCGGGGATTCGCGATGCTGCGATGCGCAACGCGCCGTCTGGCGTTCCGGCGCGAGGTTCCCCGGCAAGCCGACGCGCCGCCGCATCACCGGCGCTCATACAGGTGTACTCTGCCGACGTAACCGCTTTGTCCCTCCATCCACGCTCACCGCCAGGAGATGCCACGCTCACCGCTAGAAGATGCGATGAACACCAACGCACAGACGCAGATCACGCAAGTCACACAAGACCCGCCCACTTGCCGTCTCGTGCAGGCAGGTCCGGAGTTCGAAGGGAAGCAGGGACTGACGTACGCGGTCGGCATCTCAGCCGAAAGCGCCGGATCGCGGCACGTGCATCTGCAACTCGCAACCATTCCGCCGGGCGCACGTGCCAGGGCGCATCTGCATGCGGCGCATGAGACGGCCATTTATCAGTTGAGCGGAATTTCGGGGTGCTGGTACGGACAACGGCTCGAACACCACGTAGTGGTTCGGGCTGGAGATTTCTTCTACATTCCCGCGGATGTGCTGCATATTCCGTACAACGCGAGTGCCGACGAACCGTGTGTCGCCGTGATCGCGCGCACCGATCCGAACGAACAGGAAAGCGTCACGATGCGGCCGCATCTGGATGCGTTGCCCGATTGGGCGAGCGTCGCGTAACCGCCGCGCTGATGCTCCGGATGAGCTCGCCAAAAGCGCATCCGGCATCCTTCCGGCCGCCATCACGAGGCAGACGCCGAAGCCTTCACGATCGCAAGCGCCGGGCAATAGTGCGTCGCGCTCAGGTAAGACGCCTGCTGCGAGCGAACACCGGCAGCGCTGGACGTCGGCGGATCGATGAACACCTGCGCGTTATTCGAACCGGCCGGTGCGTTGAAAGTCATGGTGATCTTCCACCACGGACCCGCTCTGACCGCGCTCAACGATACCGGGTTGCCCGCGCCCCAGGTGCCGCGCACGATTGCGCCTGTGTTCGTGTTGAATACCCACGCGAACTCGGTGTTGCCGGGGTCGTCAGTCTGGATCGAGCCGCCGGGGAACACGGTGGCGTTGCTCGTCGCGAGGACGTAATCGCTGAAGCTATACGTCTGCTGACCCTGCACGCGAATGATCTCGCGGATGTTCGCGATCGCCGAGCCGTTGGTGCCGGTGACCGTCGCGGGACCGGTCGCGAAGCCGCCGGTCTGCGGCGCGGCGATGGCGGTGCCGCCGTTCTGCTGGACCCAGGCATCGGGCTTCGCGAGCGCGAGCGGCGAGTTGAGTTGATCAGGTTGCCCGCATTGCAGGCGGACGCGACCGGATCGGACGGCGGGCCATAGAAGTTGGCGATGCTGTTTTGAATCGCGTTGTCGGTAGCATCGGCGGTTGCCTTGGTAAGCAGCGCGCCTTCGAAGAACTGGATCGGTGCGGCGCTGGCGTCGCCGCCTTCGCCGAGCAACAAGCCGCCCTGCCATTGACCGTTAAATGCATGCCCCGGGTCCTTGCTGAAGATATACGCTTCAGGCGGCACGTTATCGAAGTCGAAGGTCAACACCTACTGTGACGCCGAACCGCTCTTGACCGCAAATACGTTCGACGCCCCCGCCAGCGAGTACTTCGACAATACGGTGACGAACTTCTCTTTGGCGGGCGCTTGCGGACCATAGAGATAGACGCCCGCTTCCGCATCGACGCCGGGCCAGTTGATATCGAGCGCATTGCACACCGGGTCCTTCACAATGGGCGATTGCTGGGCGTTGTCGTCGCAGTAGCCGAAGGTCGCGGCGTTGCCGTTGGAGAGCGCGAGCGCGAACATTTCGCCTTCGATTTCGCCATCATTCTTGTAGGTGCTCGGATCGGCGCTGCTTTCCATGTTGCCGTACGTGCCGCAGCACGTCGACGACACGCCGTAATGCGCGCCCGCGACCATGTAGGCAACAATATCGGTGTCGCCGATCGACTGATTCACCGTGCCGAAGCGCTAGCGATACGCCTGCCCGCCGAGTGTCGCGAGCGCGGGAATCTGCGCGCCGTCACGGGTGACGAAACTGAGCTTCGCGGCCGCGCCCGGCAATGCGGGAAGATCGTTGCCGATCGAGACTTGCTGCGTTGGCACCTGAGCGGTCAGGGCCGTCGGCGGTTGCAGAAGTTGCACTTTGAGTGTGTTGCCGCTGCCGGGAAAAATGAGCGTCGCGAAGCCGTTGAGCACGGGCACCTTAATCGTCGCGTTCACTCCCGCGCTCTTGTTCGGTACGCTCAGCGATTGCGTGCCGTCGGCGTTCAGCGTCAGTGTTCCGGTCACATTGCCGAAGCCGCCCTTGAGCGGCGCGACGAGATCGATCTGATGTAGATATAGGACACGCTGCAGGTCGTATTCTTGCAAAACGAATTGACGCTGCCCACGTCTGCCGAACCGATCAGGCTCGCACCCTTGTTGCCGTTGACCGTCTTGCTGTTATAGGGATAGACGTCGAGCGCCTTGTTGTCCGATGTCCGCACCAGCTTGAACAAGGGGGCAGTATAGCTCTTCGTCAAAAGACGCGTGACGCAAAAGACGCGTGACGCTGTGCGCGGCTGACAGGGCGTGGTGGCCTTAGCGGCGGCATCGCAAGGCAGCGTGGGCACGTTCGGCGCTTGCAGCGAAGCGCTGTCCACCGTGGCGGCCGCATCGACCGACGATGCCACGCCGGCGTTCGGCGGCGCGGCATTGGGCCGAGCCGGGCCCGCTGCCGCTGTCCCCGCCGCCACACGCGGCGAGCGTGACGCTCATAGCGAACGACGTGCACAGCAACCTCATTACTCTGGCAATCGTGACTTCCTCCTGTCGAGCCTATCCCGGGTGGGCACAAACTTAGGAATGCAAGTGAATACTACCGATACGAAAGCTGTCTGGCTGAACGACGAAACGCGGAAAAGCGTGGGCGCCTTCGGTACGCTGGGTGCGCCAGGGACGTTGAGTGCGAACGAAACGACACCCTCCTTCGTGCCGGTACGAAGGTTCCGAGACATGCAGCGTTGTGAATGTGCATTACCGAATGCCGCGCGTCGAAGTGATTCTTCGTAGTGGTTCGTCGAAGTGACGCGTCTATGTCTCGCGCGGTGGAGCCGCGAGATGGAATGCCGGGCTATGGGCCATTGTCGTCTCCTGTATTTTTCGTCGAGGGTCGGGACCGCGGCCATCGACGATGCACGCCGGATCACCGGCGACGCTGTTCGGTAATATTATAAAATAATATTACCAATACAACCTAGAATATCCCCTGTCGCAAGCTAATATTAATAAATGGATGAAACGAGCACGCAGCATATGGGACGTACGTTAGCCGTGCTTCGCTCCACATGATGGGAAGCAGAGCTATCGCGAAGTATCGGACGACGAATAACGCCATGAGAAGGCGTTAATAATATTGCTCATAAACTGAGGGGCTTACGAGGGGGATGAACCGGTCAGGAAGGAGGCCAGGCGCACGCCGATATCTCGGCGCGAAGTCGAGCGCATAAAAAATCGCGATCGAACCGGAGCCACCGCTCCGGCCGACCGCGCGTCAAGCACGGATTACTCAGTAAAACGCATCAATTCACATCTACGAGCACGCGGCCGCGCAGCTTGCCCGCGAGCATCGCCTCGGCGGCTTCGCCGACCTGCTCCAGCCGCACCGTCTGCGCGGTGATCCCTTCGAGCATGCCGGCCGGCAGATCGACGACGATGCGCTCCCACGCCTTCACCCGATTCTTCGACGACAGCAGCATCACCGAATCGACGCCGAGCAGTTTCACGCCGAGCAGGATGAACGGCATCACCGTGGTCGGCAGGTCCGTGCCGCCCGCCAGGCCGCATGCGGCGACTACGCCGTTGTAGTTCATCTCCGCGAGTACGCGGGCGAACACCTTGGAGCCGACCGTGTGTCGATCGCCACCGCCCATTTCTGTCCTTCGAGCGAACGCGGCGCATTGCTCCACCGCGGGCCATCGACGAATTCCTGCGTGCTCAGATCCTTCACGTAGTCGTGCTTTTCTTCGTTGCCGGTGAGTGCCGCGACCGTGTAGCCCATGGTGACGACGGTGCCGATATCGCCGTGCGGCGCGAGCGCGACCGCCAGCACGCAGGTCAGGAGCGTCAGCAGAACCGCGATGACGAACGGATCCGGCATCACCTTTTCGACGAGCACCACACATACACGAGTAAAGACGCCCAGCCCGAAGGACCGCCCCAGCCTCTCTACCGACGACGCTGCTCCTGCGTTCACCTTTTCCATTGCTCATGTCTCCGTTGTCTGGTGCGCTCGATGTCACTCAGTTATTCGAGTGTTGAGCCAGACGGTCGATTAATTATTGATTTTATAGCACCTAGTTGACTGATCGTCTACAAAAAACCTATAGTGGTGCCGGGAAAGTACTGAGAACATCGGTGACGACCCGCTAAAAAGCATCGGGCGCGACCATCAAGGAGACAGGCAAGTGTGTACTGAGTTGGGCGCGGAAGGTGCCAAGACATTCGACGAATCACGCGTGAATCGCGCGATCGCCACCATCGCCATCGTGCGGTTGTTCGGCACGTCGCTATAGTTCAGCGCGAATGCCGCCATGCACGATCTGCAGCTCGCGTGGCATCTCACGGCATCGGACATCGGCTGGCTGACCAATTCGGTGCAGGCGGGCTTTATCGTCGGCACGCTAATCTCGGCGTTCACCGGCATCGCCGACCGTTTGCCGACCAGCAAGGTGTTCGCGGCATGCGGGCTGCGCGGCGCGGCCTTGAACGCGCTGTTCGCGTCATGCAGTGCGGGGTTCGCATCGGCGGTCGTGTTCAGATTCGGCATGGGTATCGCGCTGGCGGACATCTATCCGCTCGGCATGAAGCTGCTGGTCACGTGGGTGCCCCAGCGCGCCGCACAGACGCTCGCCTGGCTCGTCGCCATGCTCACGCTCGGCACCGCCTCCGTGCACGGCATTCGCGGCTTGCTCGATGGCGTGTCGTGGCAGGTCGCCGTCCTCACTTCGTCGATGCTCGCGGTCGTCGGCGCGCTGATGGTCGCCACGCTCGGCGAAGGCCCGTTCGCGCGTGTCCGTCCGCTCAGGTGGGCGGCGCGCTGACGATCCAGAATAGCCTCGGGTTCTTCCTGTCGGCGGGCTCCATTTTTTCGGCGACGAGCATTTACCATTCGTTCGGCGTCTCGATCTCGCTGATGCTGCTCCCCGGCGCGGTGATTGGCCTGCTGGCGATGAGTCCGCTGCTCAGAAAGCAGCCGTGCTGGTGAGACTTCAAGCAACGCATTCAAAGGACGGTAAGACGATGGCAACGGCAACGAAACGCGACACGGGTCGCCGCTCCGAACTGATCCGGCTGGGCGTGGCCCTGCTCATGGAGAAGGGATTCCACAACTTTTCGCTCGACGAACTCGTCGCGCTAGCCGGCGTGCCGAAAGGCTCGTTCCACTACTACTTCAACAGCAAGGACGCCTACTGCCTCGAAGTGATTCAGGCGTATCACGAGTACTTCGCCAAGAAGCTTGACGTCCATCTGAAAGACACGAGCTTGGCGCCGATGAAGCGCATCAAGGCCTTCACCGAAGATGCTGCGCTCGGCATGCAGCGCCACAAGTTCAAGCGCGGCTGTCTGGTCGGCAATCTGAGTCAGGAACTGGCGGCGCTCGACGAGACCTTTCGCCATGTGCTGATGGATGTGCTCAAGGACTGGCGCAGCCGCATTCACGCATGCCTGGAAGAAAGCAAGGCGAGCGGCGAGATTCGCGCAGATGCCGACACGGCGGCGCTTTCGCGGTACTTTTGGAACGCGTGGGAAGGCGCGGTGATGTGCTCGAAGCTCGAAAAATCCCGCGAGCCGCTCGACGACGCCAGCGCCGCTTTCCTCTCGTATCTGGTCCATGCAGGCAAGCCCTGACACTCGACATTCCAGAGATGAACACAATGAGCGGAGACAACGGCTGGAGCAAGACCCTGCGCGGCGGCATGCCGAAAGCAGGCGCGATCGCCGAGCGCGATAAGGCCATGAGCATACACGACATCGAACTCTTCACCGAGATCACCGGCGACCGCAATCCGCTGCACTATGACGAAGCGCTCGCGAAGACGTCGTCGTTCGGCGGGCTGATCGTGCAGGGCGGCGTCACTTCGGGCATGCTCAACGCGATCGGCGCGGAAGACCTGCCTGGTCCGGGCACGGTGTTTCTCGGCATGGAACTAAAGTTCTCCAAGGGTGTGCTCGTCGGCGATACGGTGACCGGCCGCGTCGAAGTGAAAACGGTGCGCGAGGATAAGCCCATCTGCACCGTCGAGGTGTCGGTCAAAATCAGCATTGAGCGGCACCGCGACGACCTACACGATGCCGCTCAAAAAGGACTGATCGCGCGCGCATTCCGTCCATCAACGGCGTGACGGCAGCGCCGGTTCGCCCGGCCGTCCCGCCGAGGTCCATCCGATCGACGCGTCCGCGATATGCCGGATGCGCTTCTTGTCGATCTTGCCGACCGCCTGCGTGGAATCTGCTCAGCGAAGGCCCAGCGCTCGAGAATCCACCGTTTCGCGACTTTGGCGCCCAGGTAGGCCTGCAGTTCGGACGCATCGGCGGACTCGCCCTTGCGCAGCACCACGAGCGCGGCGGGCCGCTCCTGCCAGCGCGCACCGAGCACCGCGATCATCGCGACATCCAGCACTGCCGGATGACTCCGGATCGCGTTTTCCAGCGCGAGCGACGGAATCCATTCGTCGCCCGACTTGATGGCGTCCTTGATCCGGTCCGTGAGATAGATGAAGCCGTCCGCATCCACCGTGCCGAGATCGCCCGTGCGCAGCCAGCCGTCCTGCAGATGCGCCTGGTCTTTCACGTCCAGATACGACTGCGTGACCCAGGGACCGCGAATCTGGATTTCGCCCACCGCGACGCCGTCGTTGGGCAACGCGGTGCCGTCGAGATCGGACACGCGCACTTCGAGGCCCCAGACTACGCGCCCCTGCGCCGCCGCACAGCGTTGCACGTCGTCGGGACTGGTCGCCCAGGCGGGCGTTTGCGCAATGGGACATCGACGATGTCTCCGTCATGCCCCACGCCTGCACCATGCGGATGCCGAGCGCGGCGTACTCCTCCCGAGAGCCGTTGTGGCACCTGCGCGCCGCCGCAACTCACCGACGCGAGCCTGCCGAGACGCGTCATGCCGCGCTCTCTCATCTCCGCGAGCACGTCCGACCAGATGGTCGGCACGCCGGCCGCAACCGTCTGCCCTTCCGATTCGATGAGCCCGATCAGATCCGCAGGCTGCAGCGACGCGCCCGGCAGCACCAGATCGCAGCCCGCCATCAGCGCGGCAAACGGCAGCCCCCAGGCGTTGACGTGATAGAGCGGCACGGTGGGCAGCAGCACATCGTGGCTGCTCAGGCCGACCGAATTCGCCGTGCAGATGCTCATCGCCTGAAGCCAGATCGAGCGGTGGCTGTAGGCCACGCCTTTCGGCATGCCGGTCGTGCCGCCGGTGAAGCAGATGATCGCCGCCTCGTTCTCGTCGATATCCGGCCAGTCGATGCGCGCCTCGCCCTCCGCGGATAGCGTCTCGTAGTCCACGGTTTCGCACGGCAGCGCGTGCGCCGTGTCGATCTCGCCCTCACGCCGATCACGACCGCCAGCTTCAGCAGCCGTGCCGCGAACGACGCGAATCGTTCGAGATTCGCGCCGTCGATCGAGTATGACGACCTCCTCGTTCGCATGCTCCGCGATATACGCCTGATCGTCCGCATGCAGCCTCACGTTGATCGTGTGCAGGATGCGCCCGCTCGCCGGTACGCCGAGATACGCCTCGAGATGCTCGCGCGATGCGCCGGCCAGCGGGCCGACCACCGTTCCCAGCGGATGACCGCGCGCAGCGCGCCGCCCCGCGCGGTGCGCCAGATCGGCGAAGCTCTGTTCGATGCGCCGACCATCCGCCGCGACGGACACGATCCGCGAACGGCCGTTGACGCGGCACGCATGACGCAACAACAAGGCGAGGCCGAGCTGATTCGCCTGCATCGTACTTTTCATCGTCGTATCCAGAGATGCGTGCGGGCCCGGGGCTCAGAGCTTGCCGTAGCGCGAATCCGCGCCAGTCGAGCGCGTGGCGCAACCCTTCCTGCTTCACGCGCTGCGCGAAGCAGGCCTTCTCCGGCGAATAGGCCGCGTTGAGGGGCGCCGCGACATCGAGATTCGCGTTCACCGCCTGCCGCAGACCCATCGCCTCATAGGCACGCGTCAAGGCGACCTTGGTGAGCTTGAGTGTAATGTTCGGCACGACTGCGATCTTCTTCGCGAGTTTCTCGACCGTTGCCGTCAGGTCGTCGGGCGAAACCACGCGGTTGATCAGGCCGATCCGCTCGGCTTCCGCGGCGGGATCATGTCGCCGGTCAGCAGCAGCTCGTTGGTCTTCTTCTGGCCGATGAGAAACGGCATCAGGATCGTCACGGGACCGGAGCCGAAACGGATTTCCGGTTCGCCGAACTGCGAGCGGTCGGTCGCGACGATCATGTCGCAGGCCATCGCCAGTTCGCACGCGCCCGCCAGACACCAGCCGTCCACCGCCGCGATCGTGGGCTTGTGCGAGGCCCAGACCGACATCGAGAGATCGACGTTGCGGGTCAGCGCGTCGTGCCAGTCTTCCGGATATTCGATTCCCGCCGCCACTTCTTCGGCAATGTCATAACCCACCGAAAAAGCCTTCCCCACGCCCTTGATGACAATCACGCGGACCGCCTCGTCCTCGTTCAGCTTGCTGCGGACCCATTGCCGCATCGTGATGAGGACCGTCGACGACAGCGCGTTGAGCTTGTCTGGCCGGTTGATGGCCAACCAGGCGATGCCGTCCCGCATGTCACAGCGCACGACTTCGTTTGCGTCTTCCTGCATTGCGCGTCTCCAAAGTATGTCGTTAATGGATGAGTGACAGGTTCACGCGCCTTCGACTTCGAGCGTGGGCACCATGCGAATGGCCGTCACGAAGTTCGAGAAATTCGGCGAGATTTTCATGACGATCGCGTGGAGTTCTTCGAGCTTCTCGCGCGGCGCATTCGATTTGATGCGCACCGTGTAGCGCACTTCCTCGTAACCCGGCTTCACGGATGCATCCAGCCCGAGGAAACCGCGCAAATCGAGCTGGCCGAATTTCTCGATCTCTAGCTTGTCGAGCTTGACGCCCAGCACGGCGGCGTTGGCGGCGTATCCCACCGACATGCAGGCGTTCAGCGCCGCGAGCAGCAGTTCCTGCAGATTCGGCATGGCGTTGGTGCCGAGCAGTTCGTCCGGTTCGTCGGCGCCAATATCGAAGCTGCGCTGGATGGTCCACTCGCCGAGCCGGTAACTCGTGACCGTCGCTGCGGTCTTTGTGCGCCCTTCCCATCGGGTCGATACCGTAAAGGCCGCCGTGCTGGTTCGGGCCGTTGTTTGACGCCTTCCGCAAAGGCGCTCAAAGCGCCGACATCGATGCCATTCAGATTCATGTGTCTCTCCTGCAAAACGGTTGAGCGAAAGCGTTGAATGTGTCCGCGTGCGGCGGATGCGTCAGCCCTGATCGAACGCGTCGAGCGCGCGGGCCGAATAGACGAGCGCGGCGCCGCATTCAGATTGATCGCGACACCCAGCGCCTCGGCCAGTTAGCCGGCACTCGCGCCGGCCTTTTTCGCTTCGACGGTGTGAAACGCGATTCAGCCGTCGCAGCGCGTGGTGACGGCCACCGTGAGCGAGATCAGTTTGCGCGTCTTCGCATAGAGATGAGCGGTCTTTTCGCCGGCCTGCGCGAGCGCGGTGACGCCCTGCATCGTGCCGGGCGAAAGCTTGCCGAGTAGTCCGAGCCGTTCATTCAGTTGGCCGCGATATTCGTTCCAGTCGATCATGTGTTTTCCTTCGTGCTTGACGTGATTCGACACTGAACCCAATCGAGCCTACCAACGAATTCATCGTGTGCATCGCGTACTGTTCGGCGCGATCACGGCAGAAAAAAGCGCCGCGTGTTATTCGACACGCGGCACTTTTTGCTTCTGCATCGAACGCCGATGCGATGAAACGCGCCGGCTATTCCCAGCAATTGCGAAACGCTACCGCAACGATCACCGGCACGGTGAGGACGAGCGGAATGGTGAAATACGGCACTTCCAGGTCCACGGTCCAGCTATAAATCAGCCAGCCGATTCCCAGAGCCGGCGTCACGATACCGACGAGCGCAGTTAGCACGTTGAGCATGCATGGCGATATTTTCCTGCGTGCGGTTTCTTTGCTCTAAGAAGGTTCCAGGCGGCAGGCGCATTCGCGCGCGGTACGGGTGAATGCTTTCAATTTTATACCCTGCGCCCGCCATCGTAGTGTCCTGAATCAGATGTGGAATAGCTGCGCCACCACTGCCGCGCCGATGAACGTGCCCGCATTCGCGACGAACGAAACCAGCACGCCGCCAGCCCAGCCGGCGACACGCCGAAATGTCCTTGGCGATGGAAAGCCCCGCGAAAGTCAGCATCGGCGTGGTCACACGCCCAGGAAGTCGTTCACCGAGCTGATTTGAGCGATCTGCGCGCCCCACGGACACCATGGCAAATTAGGAACATTGCGACGATCGACACCCAGTACACCGCCGGAATCTTGCGGCCCGTGACCTGCGCGATCGCGTCGCCGATCATCGTCGCCACCACCATGATCAGCACGCCGGGCAGGCCATGCATCGGCGTGGTGCCGTGCGTGATCCAGTCGGCCATCAGCACCATGATCGCGGTCGCGGCCCACGCGAGCAGCTTGCCGCCGTAACCGAGTTCGGGCGCTTCGGTCTTCACGTCGCCGAGCCTGGGCGCGGACGCGGCGGTATCGCTGGCAGCGGACGCCTTCGTCTTGCGGCCGATGATCGGCTCCAGCACGCGATAGCCGAACAGCGCCATCGGCAGAGAAATGAACAGCGTGAAGTAAGTGCCGACAGTGGTCGTGATCAGGTTGCTCGCCGCCGCGAACGTCAGCACCGACTTGGCCGTTTCCGGGTCCTGCTGCGCCGCGATCGCACCGGATGCCGCCGCCATCATGCTGCCGGAGCCGACGCCCGAACCCATCGCCAGGGCGAGCGGATGGAAGATATTCAGGCTCGCCACAAAGCCCGCGAAAATTGCGATGAACACCGCGCCGAACACCGTGCCCGTCAGGTACTCGGGGAGCACGCCGCGCCCTTCGGCGAAATCCATGCCGTACTTCTCGCCGATGATCGCAAGGCTCGGCTCGCGTCCCACCGAGAAGGTCGCGCCGATCGCTTCGCGCTTGATGCCGAGCAACAGCGCAAGCGGCAAGCCAAGCAGCATGGTGCCGACGAAATGCCCGAGTTCCTGAAATGCCAGCGCCCAGCCCGCCACCGCGAGCTTCGGCAGCGCGCTGCCGACCATCAGGCCGAGCTTGGACACGAACAGCAGCAAAGCGGGCTGGAGAATGGCCGCCGCATAAAACTGGCTGCGCACGTCGAGCCGCGCGCCGCTTTTCCAGCGTTCTGACGCGAGCTCGAGCGCCGCGCCGAGCAGGAGCGCCCAGATCATCGGCAATAGAATGACCTTGCCCGGACTGATCTTGAATGTAAACGAACCGATGAACTCCGCGATCAGCAAAATGATCGCCGCATAGAAAAAGAGCTTGGCGGTTCTGAGGCTACTGCTTTCGTGGCGTTCCACGCTCAACGTGCTTCGCATAAACTTCTCCCCTGTATGCTCCGTGCCGCTTTTTTCGCGCGGCACGGATGTGCTTCGTCAAGACATCATAGGTAGCCGAAAGTCGTCCCGGGGTCTTTCGCCGTTTCGACCCAGATACTCTTGGTTTGCGTGTACTCGTACAAGGCTTCGACGCCGCCGCTCGAGCGTCCGTAGCCGGAGAGGCCGTAGCCGCCGAACGACGACGCCACGTTGATGGTCTTGTAGCCGTTGACCCAGAACGTGCCAGCGTTCACCTGCGCCATGACGCGATGCGGACGCGCGACGTCGTTGGTCCACACCGCACCCACGAGACCGAACTCGATGTGGTTGGCGATCGCTATGGCTTCCTCTTCCGTGTCGAACGGAATCGCGGCGACCACCGGTCCGAAGATTTCCGTGCACGCCACATCCATCTCGTTCGATACGCACCGTCGGCGGCACGAAGTAATCCGCGTCCGAGCGTTCGGCTGTGCCCGCCGCGCGCGTCGCGCCCGAGGCGATACCGCGCTCGATCATCGACATGACGTAGTCGTACTGCTTGCGGTTGTTGATCGGGCCGACTTCGGTCGTGTCGTCGAGCAGCACGCCGACCTTGATCTTCTTCGCGCCCGCCGCGACCATCGCGACGAATTCGTCGTACACGGAGCGCTGCACCAGCAAACGCGAACCCGCCGCGCAACTCTGCCCGGCGCCCACGAAAATGGCGGCTTGCGCGGTAAGGGCCGCGCGCTTGAGATCGACATCGCCGAAAATGATGTTGGCTGACTTGCCTCCCAGTTCCAGCACGCACGGCAGCACGCGCTTGGCCGCGCTTTTCGCAATGCGCGCGCCCGTCGCCGACGAACCGACGAACACGATTTTCTTCACCGCCTTGTTGGTAATGGCCGACTGCGCGACCGTGTGGCCGAGCCCCGCCAGCACGTTGATCAACCCCTTCGGCGCGTCGCCGCGTTCGGCCAGCAGGCCCACCACGATCGACGTGAACGGCGTAAGTTCGGAAGGCTTCAGCAGCACGGCGTTGCCCATCGAAATGGTGGGCGCGACCTGCCAGCGGCAGGTGAAGACCGGTGCATTCCACGGCGTGATCTGCAAGACGGTTCCGGCCGATTCGCGGCGCGTGTAAGCGTGTAATTCAGATGCGAGGTCGGCACCGGAATCACTTCGCCGTAGAACTTGTCGGCCCAACCGCCGTAATACTCGAACATCTTGGCGACCTTCGCGACTTCGCCGCGGCAATCGCGAATGGGCTTGCCCGAACCGAGCGATTCCAGACGCGCGATGTTTTCCGATTCCTTGCGAATCTCGCGCGTGATCTCGAACATCACACGGCCACGCGCGGCGTGCGGGCCCACCATTGTTTTTGCGCGCGTTCCGCCACTGCCGCCGCCTGCACCACGACCGCTTCGCCGCCATCCTTGTACGCGAGGCTCGGCTTGCCAGTCGCGGCGTCGTAGAGCTGGATGGTTTCGCCCGCGCCGTCGATCAGTTCACCGCCAACATACGAACCAATGGTTTTCGCGTTCGGAAAGAAATGCGCAAAGCCCGCGAGGAGTTGTTCCGCTGCGTTGTATTCCATGTTTGACCGATCCCTTACTTTTGCTCGATGAACTGCACGATGCGGTTGAAATTCCCCGCATCGCCGATGCTCGCTTCACTCACCGCCCACAGCCGCCCCGACTCCTTTGCGATGGGCGCGCTCGCGTTCACGCTATTGAGCAGCGCCATCGCGAGGCGCACGTCCTTGCGCATCAGCTTCATCGTGAAGCCAGAGTCGAACTGGCCGTTGAAGATCCAAGTCGGATAGTTGGTGAGCGTCGCGCTGTTGGGGCCTGAGCCGCCGTTGAGCGCCTCGACAAGTTTTTCCGGATCGACACCATTCGCTTGCGCCGCGCGCACCGCTTCGCTGGCCGCGGGCAGATGCACGCCTGTCAGCATGTTGTTGATGATCCTCGTCACGTGACCCGCGCCGACCGGGCCGACATGCACGCGCTTGGCGCTGATCACCGCGAGGATCGGCTCGACCGCCGCGACATCCGTTTCCGAGCCGCCAAGCACCATCGTCATGGTAGCGGTGGCCGCACCTTTCGGGCCACCGCTCACCGGGCCGTCGACGAAACCGATCTTGCATTCCGACAGCGCGACGGCGACTTTCTTCGTGCTGTTAGGGGCGGCCGTGGTCGTATCGACGACGATCAGGCCCGGCTTGCCGCTTTGCGCGACACTGCCCGTGCCTAGCACGACTTCCTCGACGATGGCCGAAGTCGGCAGCGAAAGAATCAGCACATCGGCGTCTTTCGCGATCTCCACGATCGACGCGCGCGCTTCCACGCCTTTCACCTGCAATTCTTCCGCGATTCCCGGTGCGGCATCGAAGCCGAGCACGCGATATCCGCCGCGTTTGGCCGACAGCGCCATGCCGCGACCCATGTTCTCCAAACCGACCACACCTACCGTTTTCATCCGCGAACTCCTTCTCGTTGCGTGTCGTTGTCATATTCACGCCGGGGAACCGTACAATCAATCAACGCCAATATTGGAATTGTTCTAAAAATTAGAACAGGTACTGAATGAGCCCGAACCCGTCATGAGCGACAACCTGACCGACAGCCGCATCGTCTATTTCTTCGAGGCCGTGCGCTGCGGCACCATCCGCGCGGCGGCGGATTTTCTGAATGTCGCGCCGTCGGAGGTGAGCCGGCAGATCGGCTTGCTGGAGAAGGAACTGGACGCGGCGCTGGTCGAGCGCCACGCGCGCAGCGTGAAGCCGCCCGACGCCGGGCAATGCGTGATCGAGTATTTTCGCGAGCAACTGGCGCATCGCGACGACTTGCTCTCGCGCCTGCAGGAATTGCGCGGCTTGCGCACGGGCCAGGTGAATATCGTGCTCGGCGAGGGTTTCGTGTCCGATCTCCTGTCCGGGCCGATGCAGGCCTTCTGCAAGTAGTACAGGGGCATCAAGGTGAATCTGGACCTGGGCGGCACTAATGACGTGATCCGCAAGATCGGCGAGGACGAAGGCGAGATCGGCCTCGTCTACAACCCGCCGCAGGAGCCGAAGCTCGTGTCGAGCGCGATCAAGCGTCAGCCAATGATGGCCATCATCGGGCCGAAGTTTCCGCGCAAGGGAATCAGGGCGCTGAGCGTGCACGATCTGGCGAAGTACCCGCTCGCGGTGACGCATGCGTCTTACGGTACGCGGCAGATGCTTCAGGCGGTCGAGTATGCGGAAAAATTGAGGCTCGATCCGGTCGTGACGACCAACTCCATCGCGATCGTGAAGCAGTTCGTCAAATCGGGGCTGGGCATCACCGTGCTACCCGCCTTCGCCGTAACGACGGAGATGGAGGCAAGCGAACTATTCGCGGTGGATATCACGCACCCGATTCTCGCGGATGCCGAAGCGCACCTCGTCACGCGCGCGGGCCGCAGGCTGTCGGTGGCGTCGAACAAGATGATGCAGTTGATGACGGCGCAGATGCGGGCGTTCAGGTAAACGGATAAACGCTGCGCCAGAAACGCAATGAGGTACACCGTGGTGCGCCTCATACTTCAATTCAAGCACTCAAAACACTCAGGCTAGCCTCACCGCCACCGGATCGCCGATCAGATAACCGACCGATGCGCCGTAACGGTCCTTGAAGTTCGCCCGCACCAGCAGATCGAGCGTGGACTGAACCTGCTTGCGCACGCTGCCCCAGTCACCCGCGTGCTGGAAGTCGCTCATGATGTAGGTCCAGCCGTTGATCTCGTCGAACGCGTGCAGGCCGGTCGATTCCGCGCCCGCCGGCATGGACAGGATTCGCGTCAGCGTCTTCGTGTCGACATTGTACGCCCACAGGAAGTTGTTGACATGCATGCTGCTGTCCTCGCCGATGAACAGCGTGCGCAGCTTCTCCGAGAACTTCAGATTGTCCGGGTTCGCGACCTTCTCCGGGTTCGCAGTATTGCCGAGCGCATCCGCGACGGCGAGGTCTTCGCTCACCAGCGCGGCGGGCGCAGCCATGTCGACCGGCACCCATTCGCTGTTGATCGCGACGCCCGTCAGATCCTTCTGGCCGCTTTTCAGATTCAGCGCATACACCGCGCCCGACGAAATCTGCTTGTCCAGCGCGATATCCATCGTGTATTTGCTGGTCTTGATCATCGACACGGTGATCTGCGACATCGCCGTAATAGACGATATTGTCCTTCGATTGACGGTCGTGCCTTCGAGCTTGGTGAAGCCGAGGCTCGCACCGCGTAGCGATGCATCTCCAGGAACGCCGCCGCCTTCTCCATGCCCGGCTTGATGCGAATTCAGTTATACTTACCGCTGTAGTTGATACGCGTTTAGGGTTATGTCGAGCGTCGCGCCGACTTCTCGTCGGTGATCACGTCCATGATGTCGGCAATGGTCAGCGAGTTGGCGAGCGCCTCGATTTCCGCGCTGGTGGCGTGGCCCAGATTCATCCACGTGAGCGTGGCCGAACCCGCGCTCGCGGACGAGGTCTGCGTCCACTTCGCCACATAAAGCGTGCCTGCCGACAAATCGGCTTCCTTGTCCGCAACGAACATGAACAAGCCGCCGTTGGTAGCGTCGTCGCCCATCATCACATTGCGCTTGTCGGGCATCACCTGAATCAGTTCGTGCGAGATGCGGCAGAGGCAGTAGTGCTTCTTGATCGTGCCCGTGCCGTCCGGATTCACCGTCACTTCCGGCAGATGGCCGTAGTGGTACGTGCGGGCTTTCGTCTCGTCGCCGTAGAGGTTCTTGCTGTAGGCCTTGAACTGGTCGTTGGTTGCGAGCGGGGCCGCATCCGGCTCGTATTCCTCGCTTGAGAGATGCGTGTTCCACAGCGACAGGCTCGCGCCGCAGGTGATCCACAGGCCGTTGGCTCTGGAGGTGTCGACGTTGGCGTAGCTCACCAGCGCGAGCTTGCCCGTGGCCGGATCCTGATCGAGCGTCAGCACGGCAATCGGCGAAGGCAGGCGGCCGTAAATGTCGTCGCCCACGCCGTCGCGCGTGGTGTACTCGACTGCACCACGGCGAACACCGCATTGCCCTTCACACCCTTGGCGGTCGGCTTGTCGAGCTTGATGAGGGAGGTGCCGTCCGGGCAGTCGGAGAAGAACTAGCGCGCGCCGCCCGACGCCGTCGTGTCGACGATCGGCTGATTGTTGATGTCGAAGTAGCCGCCCGCCGTGTTGGTCACCGTGTCGCCGGTCATGAAGAACGACTGATACGCGAGCTTGTAGGCGCGGCTGCTGCCGTCGCTGAAGTTCAGCGTCATCGTCGAGGCGACGCTCGTCTTGGCCATCGCGGCGGCGTCGGTGAGCGAAGGCACGGCCATGCTGCCGAACGAAGTCTTCGTGAACTGCGCCGTAGTGACGGATGCGGGCGTATCGTCGTGGCCGCCGCAAGCGGTCAGGAACGAAATCGATGCCGCGACGGAGCCGAGCGGGAGCATCGGTGCGCCCGCGAGAATCTTGAGGGCCTTGCGACGAGAAAGGTCGAGTGGCTGCGCCATGTGTGGTTTTGGTCCGTGATTGTGGGTTGTGTACCGGCGTACGTGCCCGCGCCGGGCCGTTGCGCGGCTCGGCAGCGCGTGCTCGCCGGATGACGCGCTACTTTAGGAAATGAATGTGAAATACATTTGACGTGTTTTAGTAATTTTATGGATGACCTGTCGAAAGCCCGATGTTACCGGCGCAACCTCAATCGTCGTATGAATGTTCGCGCAGCATGGCGGTGAAGGCGTGCAGGCCAGCCGGTATGTGACGATTGCCGGGAAAGTACAGAAACAGCCCTGGAATGGCCGGACACCAGTCGTCCAGCACGAAGACGAGTCGCTTGCGCGCCAGTGCAGCACGCGCGTGGGGCTCCGGAACATAGGCGATGCCGAGGCCATCGACGGCGGCTTACACCATATTAGCTAGCGTGTTGTTGTCGAGCGTGAGCGCACCGAGCGGATCGCTCACGACCTCCTCGCCGTGCCGCGCGAATTCCCAGCGATAGCGCTTGCCGCTCGGCAGCCGTTGCCGGATGCAGCGATGCGCCGCGAGATCTTCCGGCGTCGCTGGCCTGCCGTGCCGCCGCAGATAGCGCGGCGACGCCACCGCGATAAGCGCATCTCACCGCTTGCGCGCACCGCAATCATGTCCTTGTGCAGGCCTCGCCCAGCTGCACGCCCACATCGAACCCTTCGCCGTCGATATCGCTAAGCTAAGCCGCCCGTCCGCGACCAGATCGAGTTCCATGTGCGGATACGCGCTCAGAAAGCGCGGCACCACCGTTTGCAGCAGTTGCCGGATCGCACCTTCGCTGCCGTTGATGCGCAGTGTGCCACGCACCTCGCTGTCGTCGCGCGCGACGTCGTCCAGCGCCCGGTCCAGATCGCCGAGCACGGAACGCAACCGCGCGAGCAGCGTTTCGCCCGCATCGGTCAGTGACACGCTGCGCGTCATGCGATGCAGCAGGCGCACGCCGAGATCGCTTTCCAGCCCGCGCATCGCGTGGCTAAGCGCCGAACGCGACACACCGAGTTCACCCGCGCCCGCGCGAAGCTGCGGCGCACGGCGACCGCCATAAAGGCCTCGAGGTCGGCCAGAGTCGGTTTGCTCATTGTTGAATATCCTTCACCAAGTCGTGCTGATTGGCGGTGGTTCCCGAATCAATCTTAGCGTCTTAGCATGAAACCCGAATCGTGAACCGGAGACAAACATGAGCAAGAATTGGCTGATTAGGGTACATCGAGCTGACCGGGACGCGGGCTGGTCGAACGGGCGCTCGCGCGCGGCGACGGTGTCGTGGCGACTTTGCGTAAACTCGGCGCGCTCGACGCCCTGAAGGCCTACACGGCGCGCGTCTGCATGTCGCCGCCTGCGACGTGACGGATAGCGCGGCGATCCGCGCGGCGGTCGTGCAGGCGTTCGACACGTTCGGCCGCATCGATGTAGTGGTGAGTAACGCTGGCTATGGCCTGTTCAGCGTCACCGAAGAACTGTGCGATGCGCAATCGAACACCAGATTGCGACCAACCTCACCGGCGCGATCCAGTTGATCCGCGCCGTCATTCCGCGTCTGCGCGATCAGGGCGGCGGACGGATCGTGCAGGTGTCCTCGGAAAGTGGGCAGATCGGCTATCCGGGCTTTTCCGCGTATCACGCAACCAAATGGGGCATCGAAGGCTTCGTGGAAGCGGTCGCGCAGGAGGTGGCGCCGTTCGGCATCGACTTCGTGATCGTGGAACCCGGCCCGACGCGCACCAATTTCGGTACAGGGCTGGATCGCGCGACGTGGCTGGCCTGCTAAGACGCGACGCCCGCGGACAACATCCGGCACGCGCTCGGCGGCGGCTATTTCGAGTTCGCGGACGCGGCGAAGACGGTGGACACGATGCTCGCCACCCTGGACCAAGCAAAGTCGCCGCTGCACCTCGCGCTCGGCAAGTTCGCCTACGAGCATATCCGCGATGCGCTAACGGCAAGGCTCGACGCGCCGAACGCGCAGCAGGACATCGCATTATCGGTGATGGAAGACGTCTAGCAGGTTGTTGAAATAGTTTTTTTGAATGTGCGCCTACTCATTCGAAAGAGCCAACGCGACGTTCAGACCCAACTAATTTAACGCCGGACTTCGTTGATTCAGGTGCTGCTAATGTCGCATTCTTTTCGACGTTCGCTCTCATGCCGCCCGAGCGGCCAGCGTTCCCATGCGCGTCAGGTTGTAAGCTGCCTGGATCAGCAGAAAGAATTGGTCGACGCGCTTCAGTCCTCGATACATCGCCTGCCGAATCCTCCCGACT
>LFLF01000229.1 GCA_001184395.1 Candidatus Paraburkholderia calva
CGAATCTCGATCGTGTTCATCGTGTCAAGCAACTCGTCGCGTCGCGTGCGTTTGCGGCAAGTCTCGAACCCCGCACCTTGATCCGCGGCCATCGCCAGCGTCTGCTGCTTCATCGTCGTTTGCCTTTTTCCTTGCACGTGCGCTCTATAACACCTGACAAGCACAAGCAGTGGACTTAATCAGCGTTGCCTTAGCTTTAGGTGTGCTCGTTTTAGCGCTTACGAAAGAACGACTTGAAGTGCAGTCGATTTGCCCGAACCAGTGACGCCAGAGAAGATGTTGACGCCCTTACTCCGGATCATCTGGTTAATAGCTGCGATCTGGCGTGCGTTGTATCCCAGTTACTTCAGCGAACGACGTTTTTTGTTGCTTCCGTAAAGAAGTCGCAACTCGAACAAGTTGCCGTATTCCATTGGCCACGTCGCGATACGCGCGCCGTTGAGGCCAGCACTTTTGATCGTCTCGCGAGAAAGGCGCGCGTCCTGCTACAGACGATCGTTGTGATTGCCGCCGCCCACGTCGCACATCGAGCCGTACATGCACCGACACAGAACTTGCCCTTCCTCAGCGTCCATCTCGCGATGAAGGAAAAGCAAGCCGTGAATGCACAGCTTGACGATGGAGACGTTCTGATAGGATAGTTAAGAATTTGAATGTCGCTCGCGCCCAGCTTCACAGCTTCCTTGATCAGATTGATCGCCCTGATTTGGACATCGCTAATGTTATAGGCGCGCCGCGCTGCGACCTTTGCTCCATTCCAATCCAGCGCAGCGTGAACCTCGTCGGCTGACACAAGACGTACCGAGAACGGTACGTCGTATCGTTGGAGTAGCTGCTGATACTCCAGCACCGCGTGATCGGCCTTGTACGACTCCCACACCAGCAAAGTGAAGTCGGACAGAAGCGCCACTCTTCCCCTTGCTGATTCTGGCACCGGGTACTTGCTCGACTGCAAAAGCGCAGGTTTTTCGACCGTGCTGACCAGATGCGGCTGTTCGCTCATGTCCATGACGGTTCTCCTAGTGCGCCGTTTGATTGCCCGCGCCTGCGAGCGATGGGGCGATGCGCGGCGGCGTGGCGGGAGTCGGTTGCTGAGGTTGCGGAGCACCGGCCATCGGGTTCATTGCCATCGGCATCGGGAAGCTCGGAACGGCCGGCTGCGTGCTCGGGCTTGGCGTCGCAGCCAACCAGACGCCGATGACACCGGCACGTCGAACACATGCCCGTTCTTCGCCTTCAGCTGGACGACGGACGTATCAGGATGAATCTTCGTCAGCACATACCCGCCAGGAACACGGTCCCCCTCGCGAACGTCGATCTTGCCGTTCGCATAAGAAAGCGTCGCTTCGCTGGCGCCGTTAGCCTCAACGATGCGGGTTAGTTGCGGCAGGCTTGAATCGGTTTGCGCGACCGGCCCGTTCGACTAACCATCGCTGCGGTACTTGCGCAGATCGGCGTACACCTGTTCCTGCACGAGCTTAGCCTTCCCGATAAACATTTCGGACTGGATCGACGCCAAGTCGCCAACCGGCGCAACAGCAGAAACGATTTCAGCGTTCGCTTTCGTCGCGGCCAGTGCCGAAAGAACGATCGCGACCAGCAAATGACTATTTTTTGGCATAGATATTTCCTTCAACATACCAAGTGAACTTTGCGTTTTCAGCGCTGAGCTTCGTTGTGGTCGCGTCGATGCGCATAGCAGGAATTTTTTCGAGCGACACCGTCCGCTCCTTACTCGCCACGAAGTACGACAAAGGTCCTGACGGGCCATCGAATGAAAAGTGGAACTGTCGCCAAGTCGCTACAGGGGGCTCGATAGGCGGCTGACCATCTGGCGCCTTCGGCGCTTCGATCTTTACTGGGCGTTCTTCGAGCGTCGGCGTCATGCCAATCTGCTGGAAGTGCGTCATGCAGCGCGCCATATCATCATCCGGCAGCCCATCACATCATCGTCTCCAGCTGGAGCAGAGAGCGCAAGATTGATAGTTGCTTCGTCGCCACCAGTAAATGCCGCGGGAACGCCGAAAACCTCCGGCGCGGCCGTCCTCATGGCGTCCACTGTGCCGCCATCACGCGTGTACCGAACTGCCATGCTGCCGCTGCATTCCGCGCTCGCAAAGGTCCATCCCTTCACACTGAGAGGCAGCGTATTCGTTGTCCTTGCGCACGCATTGACGAAATCTAGCGCATTCGGTTGGACGGCCCACGGATAAGCAAGAGCCGCTTCTTCAAGGCGACGACGCGCTGTCGCGTTCAATTCGTAAAAGCGCTTTTATCTGCTGCGCGCTTGATCGCCAGCTGACGCTCGCGAGCTTCTTCCTGCTGCGAATGCCAAACCGCATAAATGCTTAGCGCGTCGACCACGGCCAGCAAACTCGCGCCCACCGTCACCAACTGACGTGTGGACATTCCGAACCCCAGTTGCTTAAGACGGTTTCCCTTCCTGACCGACTTCGTGCCGAGTACCTGATAGATGTCGCGCTCTTGCGATGCGAGCTCCAACTCAGGCGGAGCAAAGATCGAGTCAGCGTCGAACGGTAAGCGCTAAAACGAGCACACCTATCTTGTCGGCTTTTAAGAGTGACGATTGCGTCCGCAACCTACATTGGGGACGCAGGCCATAAGCGATGATGAGTTTGACTTTCTGCCACTCCGAGTCATTCGAGAATGCTCCAACGGCAAACGAAGGTACGACCCTGACGGGAAGCGCCGACTGATTGAGGCGTGCTTGCAACCGGGCGCGTCAATCGCTGGGTTCGCACTCAGGGCTCAGGTG
>LFLF01000230.1 GCA_001184395.1 Candidatus Paraburkholderia calva
GCCGGAACCAAGTTATCCAGCGTGGTCATCATGAACATCAATTCGGTGTAGCCGTCTGCTCTGCGCATCGTTTCGGTCTCAGTGTCGTTCGATTCCTTGATTCAACGTTTGCCCCGCCCAGTTTGCCCCTTCCCAATCAGATGATCCGCGTAAGATGACCCGTGTAGAGGGTATTTCAATAGCCTGCTAAAGCCTGTATGGCGAACTCCATGACGAAAAAGCTGAACGATGTACCCGTCGAAGACGACGCAACGCAAAACGGTGAGTCCACTGCCGCCGCGGCCGCGCCTGCGGCGAAGGTAGAGAAGGCCAGGGCTCGCGATCGCCGCGCGAAGGAAAAAGCGCTTCTGAAGGACGCGTTCTCGTCGAGCGCGCCCGGTACCGTCGAGAAACTCGAGGAGCGGCGCGGCAAGCTGCGCGCGCTCATCAAGCTCGGCAAGGAACGCGGCTTTCTTACGTACGGCGAGATCAACGATCACCTTCCGGACAACTTCACGGAAACCGAGGCGATCGAAGGCATCATCAGCACGTTCAACGACATGGGCGTTGCGGTGTACGAGCAAGCGCCCGATGCCGAAACGCTGCTGCTGAACGACAACGCGCCCAACGCTTCCTCTGACGATGAAGTCGAGGAAGAAGCTGAAGTCGCGCTCTCGACGGTCGATTCCGAATTCGGCCGCACGACCGACCCGGTCCGCATGTACATGCGCGAGATGGGGACGGTCGAACTGCTGACGCGCGAGGGCGAAATCGAAATCGCCAAGCGCATCGAAGACGGCCTGAAGCACATGGTCATGGCGATCTCCGCGTGCCCGACGACCATTGCCGATATCCTCGCGATGGCGGAGCGCGTGCAGAACGACGAGACGCGTGTCGACGAACTCGTGGACGGCCTGATCGACCCGAACGCCAAAGATACCGACGGTTTCTCCGAGCAGGAAGCGGAAGCGATCGAATCGGAAGATGAGGAGTCGGACGAAGAGAACGACGAGGAAGAGGAAGAAGAGGCCGACGGCAGCGCGCAGGCAAGCGCGAACGCCGCGCAACTCGAGGCCCTCAAGCTCCAGTCGCTCGAGAAGTTCGCGCTCATCAGCGAGTGGTTCGACAAGATGCGCTGCGCCTACGAGAAGGAAGGCTACAAGTCGAAGGCGTATCTGAAGGCGCAGGAAGCCATTCAGGCCCAGCTGATGAACATCCGCTTCACGGCGCGTACCGTCGAGCGTCTGTGCGACACGCTGCGCGTTCAGGTGGATGAAGTGCGTCAGGTCGAGCGCCAGATTCTGCACACAGTCGTCGACAAGTGCGGCATGCCGCGCGCCGAGTTCATCGCGCGCTTTCCGGGCAAGGAGACGGACCTCGAGTGGTCGGACAAGGTAGTCGGCGAGGGGCATGAGTACAGCGCCGTGCTGGAGCGCAATATTCCGGCGATTCGTGAGCAGCAGCAGCGTCTGCTGGACTTGCAGGCGCGCGTCGTGTTGCCGCTCAAGGACCTGAAGGAAACCAACCGCCAGATGGCGGCGGGTGAATTGAAGGCGCGTCAGGCCAAGCGCGAGATGACCGAGGCGAATCTGCGTCTGGTCATTTCGATCGCGAAGAAGTACACCAATCGCGGCTTGCAGTTCCTCGACCTGATTCAGGAAGGCAATATCGGCCTGATGAAGGCGGTGGACAAGTTCGAATATCGCCGTGGCTACAAGTTTTCGACGTACGCGACGTGGTGGATTCGTCAGGCCATCACGCGGTCGATCGCGGACCAGGCGCGCACCATCCGGATTCCGGTTCACATGATTGAGACGATCAACAAGATAAACCGTATCTCGCGGCAGATTCTGCAGGAAACCGGCCTCGAGCCGGACCCGGCGACGCTGGCCGAGAAGATGGAGATGCCTGAGGACAAGATCCGCAAGATCATGAAGATCGCGAAGGAGCCGATTTCCATGGAGACGCCGATCGGCGATGACGACGACTCGCATCTGGGCGATTTCATTGAGGATACGAACACGGTGGCGCCGTCGGATGCCGCGTTGCACGCATCCATGCGCGATGTCGTGAAGGACGTGCTTGACTCGCTGACTCCGCGCGAGGCGAAGGTATTGCGGATGCGGTTTGGTATCGAGATGAGCACGGATCACACGCTCGAGGAAGTAGGCAAGCAGTTCGACGTCACGCGTGAGCGGATTCGCCAGATCGAGGCGAAGGCGTTGCGCAAGTTGCGTCACCCGAGCCGCTCGGACAAGCTCAAGTCGTTTCTGGAAGGGAACTGAGAGAGCGGGTAGGGGCTTGTTTTGGGACGCGTTGTGAGGCACACTCACTACCCTTCCATCATCGCGCATTGTTCTGAAGTAACGGAAAGCGCCGCTATGGGGCTTTCTTTTTGCCCTTCTTCTTTAAAGGGCCGGAAGCTTAACTGGTATAAGCTGTCGACTCATAATCGACCGATAGTGGGTTCGAGTCCCACCCGGCCCACCAGGTGTATTGCTTCAAACTCGAATCGTTTGTCGTCGTATTTCGTCTCTGATGCCAGGCTATCAGGGACGGTCGAGAGCCATTCTAAAACATGTGGCTGACACGGCCTATTCAGGGCGGCTGCCTCGCACCCCGCCAGCATATGCGCCCATTTATGGAGGTTAAGGCAACGCTGATTAAGTCCACTGCTTGTGCTTGTCAGGTGTTATAGAACGCACGTGCAAGAAGAAAGGCAAAAACGATGAAGCAGCAGACGCTGGCGATGGCCGCGGATCAAGGTGCGGGGTT
>LFLF01000231.1 GCA_001184395.1 Candidatus Paraburkholderia calva
GCCGCAGGCCCAGGCGCAACACCCTGGTGGACCGGAAATCCAGGCGCAAAGCCTCACTCACGATGAATCTGCCGCTGTTTGCGCCTAAATCGATGAATACAACCGGCTGCTTCAGCGTTGCCTTAATCGGCATTGCCCTAAGGTAAAAAGTGGTGTATGAGCGTAAGCGCCTCGCGGCGGCCGTTCGCGATGCCGCGCGCATGTGGCACGCTAGTGGTAGCGCGCTGATCGAGGCTCGGGCGTAGTTTGCGGGAGACGCTCCAGAGATCAGGTCGTCGCTGACGGTGAAGCGGATTTCGTGGGCAACTTGCCGACCATATTCCAGTGCAGCAGTTCGTCGACGCGCCCGATTTTGTGCTCCGCGATGTGAGTCAGGATGTATTCCAGATACGCAGATGGGTTGATGGTGCGTATTTGGGCGAACGTGACCGCAGAATCAGATCGGGAGGGCTATGAAAACGCATCGTTTTACGAAGCTGCTCTGTGCGTGGTTTGCCTGTGTCGGACTGCTCTCGGCATGCAACGACGGTAGCATCCAATCAAGCGGCACGCCGGCCTCAAGTTCTGCACTGTCATTCCGCATGGACACGGGTGGCCAGATCAACGCGTTCTACCGGCAGGACAAGGTTGCCGCGCATCTACTGGCGCGTTCGTCGACGAAACCCCGGCTGCTCGTCGTATTCCCCGCTGGCAACAGCGGCACGGGACTGTGGTTCGACGACACCGCGCAGCCGGTGAGCTGGAGCCTTGACAGCGCCCCCTCCGCACTATCGGATCGGGACAGAGCTGGTCGTCCGCTCTATGGCATCGGTGCCGATCTCTCGGCAGATACCGATGCGCTGACGATTTACAAAGGGCTGTTAAGCAATGTGCGCTTCCTACGCGACTTCAACGGCGGTGCAATGGTGCCGCCGCAGATCGTCACGCAGCCGGTAGTACAGAAGGCCAGCGTACAATGGCAACGCGACCGTGTCGATGGCGCGGTGGGTTACGCACTGCGCATGTCGCTGCGCGATGGCGGCAACATCGCGCCAGCGGCGGGCGGCAAGCTTGTACTGCGTGCGCCTGCCGGCGCACACACGCTGAGGTTGCACGTCGATGCGCTGTCGGGCGAGACGCCGATGTCGCCAATCGCTCACGCTGACCTGCTCGCACCGGCTGCGAATCCCGACCCGGTGAGCCAGAATGTGTTCGAATTCCTGAGCTTTCGCGACAAGCTGCTCGCGGGCTCATGGCAGTACGACACGTACTTCGGCCGCGACACGCTGATCTCCGTGTGCATGCTGATGCCGGTGCTGCAGTCTGCTACGATCGAGGCGGGCCTTACGTCTGTGCTGGGTCGCTTGTCGGATGACGGCAGGGTTGCGCACGAGGAAGGTATCGGTGAGTTCGCGCTGATCGACAATGCGAAGAACGACCGACCAGACGACCCGACGCCGACTTACAACTACAAGATGATCGACGGCGACTACCTGCTCGCACCTATCGCGGCCGCGTGGCTGATCGACGACGCACGCGGTCAGTCGCGAGCGACTGCGTATCTTGCGCAGCACGGTAGCGACGGACGGACCAACGGCAGCCGGCTTGTCGTCAACCTGCTGCACGTCACAGACACCGCAAAGCCGTTCACTCAACAGCCGACGGTTGCCAACCTGATCCATCTGCAGCCAGGGCAGATCGTCGGTGACTGGCGGGATAGCACTGACGGGCTTGGCGACGGGGTGTACCCGTATGATGTCAATGCGGTGCTGGTGCCCGCCGCGCTGCGTGCCACAAGTGCGTTGCTTATGCGCGGGCTGCTCGATCCGTATCTGGACGCCGAGCAGCGCGCCACGCTGGTGGACGCGGCGAATGAGGCTGCAGTGTGGGAACAGTATGCGCCGGCACTGTTCCGGGTAGATGTGCCGGCCGTCCAGGCGGCGACTGACGTATCCGGGTACGCGCCCACGGCGGGTGTGCCTGCGGGAGCCGCACCGGACGCGCCGCTATCGTTTTATGCTCTATCGCTCGACGAACAGGGCGCACCGGTTTCCGTGATGAATTCCGATGGCGGCTTCGCGCTGCTGTTTGGTATGCCGCCCGAGAACGAACTGCAGCGTATCGTTGCAGACGTGACAAGACCGTTTCCGGCGGGACTCGTCACTGACGTTGGGATGCTGGTTTCGAACCCGGCGTATGCGAGCCCCTCGCTCTGGCCGAAGTTTACGAGTTCTGCATACCACGGCACCGTGGTCTGGTCATGGCAGCAGGCGATGTGGGTCATCGGCCTCGACCGGCAACTCACGCGCGAGGATCTGTCCGGTCCAACGCGCGCCCTGCTGACGCAGGCACGTCTGACGATCTGGCGGGCGATATCGAATGCGCGCGACATGCGAACCTCCGAGATGTGGACCTGGTCGTACACAGGCGGACATTACCAGGCGGACGCATTCGGCACGCGCAGCGCAGACGCGACTGAAGCCAATGCGGCGCAGCTATGGAGCACGACATATCTCGCGATCCGCGATCCGCAACTACGCACGGGCAGGTACTGGTGGCAAGCGTCGCAGCACATGCAGAACGATCGTAAGCGCTAAAACGAGCCCGCCTATCTTCGTCGGCTTTTAAGAGTGACGATTGCGTCCGCAACCTACATTGGGGACACAGGCCATAAGCGATGATGAGTTTGACTTTCTGCCACTCCGAGTCATTCGAGAAT
>LFLF01000232.1 GCA_001184395.1 Candidatus Paraburkholderia calva
CTTTCTACCCCTCCATGTGATGCTTAGCATAAGTTTGGGGGAGGGACGTCGAGGAGGTTATCATCTGATGTAAATGCCAAGTTTGAGCCGTTTGTACTTTGTTTTTTGTTTTTGTTATTCGGTCATTTGTGTATTCTTAAAGACCGAGTTGTTGTGTTTCTTATGCTTCGAATAAAAAAAGAAAAAAAAAAGAGAAAAAAATAAAAAAATGGTTGAAAAAAAAAGAAAAAAATATATAATAAAGGCATGGTTCATTACTATACTATTGCCATGAGTTATTTTCTAGTTAGTTCTTGTGCTTTATTTTGGCTCTTGGCATATGTGGTTGTACATTAATAGGTGGATTATATGGGTGATTTGTGGGAGTATTGGTGAAGAGGGAGGTTAGGATAACAAGGTGAGGGGGTATAACTGTGCTAAGCTCCATGGTGAATGCACCTACTGTATATCCTAAATTTCACCTACCCTGTCCCAAGCCAACATTACAACCTATTAAAGACCTACTGATTGCATGCATGTATATGGTCCCTAACTGAGTTTTATTGAATGGCATGAACATGACAAATGTTTTTAAAATCTGAGGCTATTTTCTATACATGCTACTTGTATCCTCTTCTTCGTGTCTTCTTTGTTTCAGTTTTTCTTTTCTTGCTTTTGCTTGAGGACAAGCAAAGTCCCAAGTTTGGGGGAGTTGTTTGGGCATATTTATGCCATATTTTCTTGGGGTTTTGAGTGCCTTTTTGTGAGAGTTGAGGTCATTCTGTGTCTATTTGTGCACTTCTTGTCATTTAAAGGGCTATAGGCTAGTTATTTTATTTCATTTTATCTTTTTGGGCTGTGCCAACCATTTTTTGGGTCATAGTTGATTATGGGCTGTTTAACCATGTTTTTGTGAATTATTTTGAGCCCAATGGTTGGAGGGAAAGGATGGAAACCGAAGTGAACCCGTAGTGGTTTTTCAGCCTCGCCACACTTTGGTAATTCGGCCGTATCTCCGCCTTCAGAGCTCGGATTGATGCGATTCCAAGTGCTGCGGTTAGCTAAGAGGAAAGGCTACAACTTTGTAGTTTTGTACATTCGCAGATTCGGAACGGAAAGTGGTCTGGGATTCGCTCCAAAGTGACGGTTGTGCATAGGCAGCAAGAGGGTTACGAAAGTTATATTGTATTTGCACAAAGGGCCTTATTTGGAGGGTTTATGACGCAATTTGTGAAGAGATGGTAACCCTAGGGTATATATATACTGCAGCAGACGTGAGAAAAGGGGAGGACGGACCATCACGGCAAAGAGGAGAGAAGACACGCCGCACACACCAGAGGAAGGAAAGGAGGAGGCTATCGCACCATTTCATCACCAACTCATCTTCACTATCACCGGCTTGCCCTTTTACCTTTCCTTTACTTTGTAGCCATGAATTACCACTGGGTTTATGTTTTTAATGTTGAATTTATGAGTAGCTAAACCCTTCCCTAGGCAGTGAGGGGGAGGACTGGAATATGGATTTTATCAGTTTCTGAATTTATGATTGTGATTCTCATGTTTCTTATTCCTTTGTGATTATTGACCTTAATGCATGCATGAACTTGATCAACTCATGTATTGATATCTCGTTCTAGATTACTACACCCGAGAGGGGTTAACTTAGACAAGGAGTGAGCAATTGCACATTAAATAACCTGAACACTCGAGAGAGGCAGGGTAATAATGAACTAAAGGATAATCCTTATGCCTAACTGATTAGCCCGGCATACCTGGCCATGTTTAGAGATAAGCGTCAGGGCCATAGCGAGTAGGTTAGAACCTATTAGAATGTGTTTGAGAGAGGGTTCTATAGGCTACATTCGGCAATCTTGGTTAGGGAATAGTGCATGAGGAGAAACGGTCTAGCTGGGTGAATACAAAATCTGGAATCCAGTCCAATCCTGAGCTGTCTATCCTATAAATCTTGTCTTGCTCTGTTAGTTAGTTATTTTATTTTAATTTGATTTGTCTTTGCATGATTTTTATTTTAGTTCACAAACATTCAATTGATCTTGGTTATGCTTCTACTTGGACAAGAATTGCGATTTTCAATTGAGTTTGAAATTTGAATTTCATGCACCAATCCTTGAGAGACGATACTCGGATATTTTTCACTTTATTACTTGTTGACGCTATGCGCTTGCGATTAAGGTTTAAAAATCCACAAACAAGTTTTTGGCGCCGTTGCCGGGCATTGGCGACTTTTCAAATTTTCTTTTGTTGATTTTGAGTGAAATCTGATTGTTGTCTCAAGTTGTATAATTGTATTGTTTTACTTGAGTTATGTTTAAAGAGAAAAAAAACAAAAAAATTTTGCTTTGCTTCCTACTGTTTGCTTGGTTTGTTAGATTATTTTTAATTTGTATAATTGTATTATTTTTGGTTCGTTGCTTCCGTTGCAAGTTTGTGAGTGTTGGTGTCTTACGCCCACTTTAGTTGTATAATTGTTATTATTTTTGGTTCAGTGCTATACACTTCACGCTGCCGAACTGCGCTATTCGCTACCGACCTGCGCTCCTGCTGACAGAATTGCAGTCCCAACCTGCGTTCAGTGACCGAGCTACACGACAGTACTGCGAACGTCGAACAAACGTGCTGCACTATCCGGATTACCGAGTTGAGCACTTCGGTAAACAGTGAATGCGAAGTACTCGAA
>LFLF01000233.1 GCA_001184395.1 Candidatus Paraburkholderia calva
GGTCTGGGCATGGATGTTCTTATTTGGACACCTTGTTTGGGCTACTGGATTTATGTTCTTAATTTCTTGGCGTGGGTATTGGCAGGAATTGATTGAAACTTTAGCCTGGGCTCATGAGCGAACACCTTTAGCCAATTTGATTCGCTGGAGAGATAAACCAGTGGCCCTTTCCATTGTGCAAGCAAGATTGGTTGGATTAGCCCACTTTTCTGTAGGTTATATATTTACTTATGCGGCTTTCTTAATTGCCTCTACGTCGGGCAAATTTGGTTAATTTTTTAATTCATTTTTGAATGTGGTTGTATCCGAGAAAGATTCATTTCTTTGGATGGAGAGGGGTTCGGCCTTCTTATATTTCTACATCTAGGATTCGACTTGTATCAGGGATACCAAGAGGAACTAAACCATTATGGCAAGGAAAGGTTTGATTCAGCGGGAGAAGAAAAGGCAAAAATTGGAACATAAATATCATTTGATTCGTCGATCCTCAAAAAAAGAAATAAGCAAAGTTCAGTCGTTAAATGACAAATGGGAAATTTATAGAAAGTTACAATCCCCACCGCGGAATAGCGCACCTACACGTTTTCATCGACGTTGTTTTGCGACCGGAAGACCGAGAGCTAATTATCGAGACTTTGGACTATCTGGACATATACTTCGAGAAATGGTTCATGCATGTTTGTTGCCTGGAGCAACAAGATCCAGTTGGTAAGGATTAACCTTTGATTTCTATTTGATGGTTGGTGATCGGGGGGCCCCTTTACCATTCTGTATAAATCGGCTATTCTATTGTACAGATATGGTAGAGGGGCACATTCAACCCTTGGTTGTCTATTAGTTTTCGGTTCTTCTCGTTAGCGCGGGGTAGAGCAGTTTGGTAGCTCGCAAGGCTCATAACCTTGAGGTCACGGGTTCAAATCCCGTCTCCGCAACATCTTGTTTGTAAACAATTTTTAGGTTTTACTCTGTTAACTAGTAATTCATTATCTGCTTTTCTTTTTAGATAAGGATAGAATCATTAAATGATCGCGGCCAATTATACTAAATACCTTATCATTATCATATTAACTAAATTACTTTAGTTTAGTTTGAGCGGATAGCGGGAATCGAACCCGCGTCTTCTCCTTGGCAAAGAGAAATTTTACCATTCGACTATATCCGCATTTTTTGTTCTTGATACATAATGATACCTAATATGTTCACACAATATTAAATTCATAGATACTTGGATCATTTTTGGGAACGAACAGAGGCTCGACTCAGATCGATTCAAATTATTGTATTAATTTATTCTTTTATCATTCAAGAATTTTTCAAAAAGTTTGACCCCCTATATTTTTTTCTTTATTTTATTTGCATTTTCTTTTGGGGACTTATATTAAATATTAAATTTGAAGTTTACTACGTCTCCCAAACGAGGAAAATTTGCGGGGGTCATTTCGGTTTCGGCTCTGGAACAGATAGGTTTTCAAGAGATGAGAGAATTAAGGATACCGACTAGAAAAACTAACCCAATCCATAATGATGTGCCGGAAAATATAACATTTTTGTTACTTGACCAACCGTCGGGAGAAGCAAATACAACAGGCACACTAATCAATAAGATTAATGAAGTAGCAATTAATGCAAAAACAGCCAATTGGAAAGCAAGGGTCATACTTTTAATCCTCCACTCTAACAACAAATGAACTTATACCATTTGATCCCCCTATCAACAACAAAATTTTAATAAATTCAATCCTCGAAGGATTGAAGTTACCGTGATTCAATATGACGTATTACTACCTACTTTTTTATACATACACGGGTCGAGGGAACTGGAATTTATTTGATTTCAAAAAAGGGCGTGCTGCCTCACATATATGGTACGGATAAGATATATTGATCGGTGTATTCCCGCCGTAGATCTTTCTACGGATAGCGGTGGATACCACCGCTATGGTCATGTTCTATTCGGAGGAATAAAATAAAAATTGTGTTTCGGAGAGATGGCTGAGTGGTTGATAGCCCCGGTCTTGAAAACCGGTATAGTTTGAAACAAAGAACTATCGAGGGTTCGAATCCCTCTCTCTCCTTTTTTTGGTTATTGAATAGATTTGTTTCTTTATTGGTTTTGACCGGCTTGGTGTCATTACAGAAGGGGGGCTCGGCTAGCCCATCGAGCCGAGCCGAAGAAAATAGATTCCAATTTTCTAAGATAAATTAGATAAGTGAATTGAAATGAAAAACAAAACGAATACTTTTTAATTTTAATAATTATGACCCGAGCCCAAGATGTATGATGTAATGAAAGGGATTCCTATTTCAAGCATTGGATCTCCTCTATTATCTCAATTAAGAGGAGTCATGGAAAGGACAGGTTCAAAATCACGATCAATTCCTTTTTCAAACCCTGCTGCAGCTGCACGAGCCCTTCCCGCGTGCCACAAATGACCCACGAAAAAAAAGAACCCTAGAACAAAATGGGAGGTAGCTAACCAACTTCTAGGAGAGACATAATTGACTGCATTGATCTCAGTAGCTACGCCGCCCACGGAATTTAAAGAACCTAAAGGAGCATGAGTCATGTATTCTGCGGAACGGCGTTCTTGCCAAGGCTGTATGTCCTTTTTCAACCTACTCAAGTCCAACCCATTTGGACCTCTTAGAGG
>LFLF01000234.1 GCA_001184395.1 Candidatus Paraburkholderia calva
CCAGCGGATGCTTCAAGTTGATCTGTTCTCGAGCGGTTGACGGAAGAAATCTTCCTCGGTCACGGGCGTCTTCGGACCCATCCGTACCTCGTCGAAAAATGCAGGATTTAAGGCAACGCTGAACCAGTCGTTGTATTCATCGATTCAGGCGCAAAGCCTCACTCACGATGAATCTGCCGCTGTTTGCGCCTGAATCGATGAATACAACGACTGGTTCAGCGTTGCCCTAATGGTGGACTTAATCAGCGTTGCCTTAACACCGCGTCCGCGATCGTCTTGCGTGTTTTACTCGGGTAAGGCTGGAAAGATATTTCCATCGCAAGAAAAATAAATCGCCGGCGCTGAATGGCGAAATGGGTCATGGTGGGGTTTTTTTGATCGCCTACGCTGGCCGTAGTGAATGGAGATATCGACATGATTCGCAATGCCGCGCGCGACACGGAGGCCATCGTGACGCGTGCTGACGAACCCGCCGTGCTGGACGCGGCCCGCCGCCCAGTGGTCGCACCCGCGCGCTACGAAGGCGCCCATTTGCCGGCGTCCGAACTTGCCGCGCTTGCGCCGAAGCGCTCGTTCTCCCGGCTGCGCGCCGACGCGGCTCGCCTGTGTCGGGTGCTCGCTGCATCAACGTGCGTGATGGTCGCGTGGTCGCTTTTCGAAGTGCCGTGGGAAATCGACCTCACCAGCGGTCGCGAGCAGACCGCCACCGTCGTCGCATCCAAGACCATGCTGCTGGTCATCGCGACGCTGTCGCTGCGCGGACGGCGCTGGCTACCTGCTGCTGTTCGTCTGCCTGACAAGCGTGTTCGCCATCGCGCCGGAGTTGCCGGCGGAGTTCGGCACGTGTCGTGGCTTGCGTTTTTGTCGAGCGTGGAATGCGGGGCGAAGCTGGCCGTGGTTGTGTTGCTGGCGTTGTATCTGCCTCGGGATCGAAGGCGCAGCCCATCCACGAACTCAACTGACACGCGCAGCCGTTGTTTTTGGACCATCCCGAACCCGCCGCGTGCGGGTTTTTCGTAGCGGGCGTCCATGCGCGACGCCGCGAGTCTCCGGCAATGGACGGAATGCGATGGCACAATCCATGACAAATTGTGATGAATGACGACGCGTCGCGGATCAACCAAGACAAGGGAGACGAGCTAAGGTGGCACACCTGGATCTGGACAACCCGTTTCTCGAAGCGCTCGGCGCGACGCACGCCGCATGGCGTGCAGGCTATGCCGAATTCACCATGCCGATTCACGCCGGCCATTTGAACCGGCAACATTCTGCAAGGCGGCGCAATCGCGACGCTGCTCGACGCGGCCTGCGGCTACGCGGGCCTGTTCACCTCGGGCGCCGAACCCGTGCATGGCTTCACGCTTTCGCTGACGGTGAATTATCTCGATCGCGGCATCGGCGACAAGGTGGTCACGAAAGGCTTTCTCGAACGCGCGGGCCGCTCCGTGTATTTTGTGCGCGGCGAGGCATGGGTCGACGACCGGCTGATGATCGCGAGCGTGCAGGGCACCTTCAAATACGCGCGCTGACACGGCTCCCATGGCAACACAATCTGCTGCGCCGACTCGATCTCACCACGCTGCAACTGTTTCTCGCGGTGTATGAGGAAGGCGCGCTCACGCGCGCGGCAGAGCGCGAGACGATTGCCGTCTCGGTGGCGAGCAAGCGGCTGCTAGAACTAGAGCAGGCGGTCGGCGCGGTGCTGTTTGAACGCCGCGCGCGCGGCATGGACCTGACGCCCGCGGGCGAGACGCTGCTGCATCATGCGCGGCGTGTGTTGCGCGATATCGAGAACATCGGCATCGAACTGGCGGAACACGCGAGCGGCGTGCGCGGCTATGTGCGGACGATGGCGACCTGTCCGCCATCGTCGAATTCCTGCCCGAGGACTTGCGCGCGTTCAGCGCCGAGCACGAGCAGATCAAGATCGACCTCGAGGAGCGGCCGAGCAGCGGTATCGTCGAGGGCGTGGCGGATAGTCTGGTCGATCTCAGTATCTGTTCGGGCGACGCCGACACCGGGCGACGCCGACACGCGCGGACTCAAAACCGCGCATTATTGCCACAACCGGCTCGCGATCATCACGCCGGGCGATCATCCGCTTGCCGGACGCAAGACCACCCTTTCGCCGATACGCTCAACTGCGACCACATCGGCCTGCATTCGGCCAGTTCCATCAATATGCGACGCATCTCGCCGCGCGGCAAGCGGGGCGCGCTGCGTCTGCGCATCCACGTGCCGGGGTTTGACGCCGTGTGCCGGATGGTGCAGGCCGGCATGGGCGTCGGCGTGCTGCCGCTGCAGGTGTTCGAAGCGATGGGCCGCCAGCTCGGCTTCGCCGCTGTGCCACTAGCCGGCTATTGAAATATCCTCTACACGGGTCATCTTACGCGGATCATCTGATTGGAAGGGGCAAACTGGGAGGGGCAAACGTTGAATCAAGGAATCGAACGACACTGAGACCGAAACGATGCGCAGAGCGGACGGCTACACCGAATTGATGTTCATGATGACCACGCTGG
>LFLF01000235.1 GCA_001184395.1 Candidatus Paraburkholderia calva
CTTCTGTCCTGACAACCTCGCTGCACTGAAGTACACCGCTCGCAATATGCTCAAGAGCGGGCAGAAACGCAAATCAATCATCGCCGCATGTTGGAAACAAGCCGAGCTGTGGTGATGTCATGACTTACGTAAGTATCAGTGGTGGCATAAACAGCAAAAAAGGGCGGAAGGATGGACTGGATCCTGATGATTAAGGCGCTGATTCTCGGCGTCGTGGAAGGCTTGACTGAGTTTTTGCCGGTCTCCAGCACGGGGCATCTCATCGTCGCGGGAAGTTTGCTCAACTTCACCGACGCGCAATCCAAGACATTCGATGTGGTCATCCAGTTCGGCGCTATCCTCGCGATCTGCTGGGAATATCGCGCGAAGATCGTCAACGTGGTCGGCGGCCTGCCGACGCGGCCCGATGCGCGTCGCTTCGCGGTCAACGTGATCATCGCGACCATTCCGGCCATCGTGCTCGCGCTGCTGTTCGAGAAGCAGATCAAGGCTGTACTGTTTTCGCCGGTGCCGGTGTCGGTGGCGCTGATCGTCGGCGGCATCATCATTCTGTGGGCGGAAGGGCGTCAGCGTGACCGCCAGCATCCGCCGCGCGTGCATTCCATCGACGATCTTTCTCCCGCGGATGCGCTGAAAGTGGGTCTTGCGCAATGCTTCGCGCTGATTCCGGGCACCTCACGCTCAGGCTCGACCATCATCGGCGGCATGCTGTTCGGGCTGGACCGGCGCGTCGCCACCAAGTTTTCGTTCTTTCTGGCGATTCCGGTGATCTTCGGCGCGACGCTCTACGAGATGATGAAGTACTGGCGCACGCTGTCCGTCAACGATATCGGGCTGTTCGCTATCGGCCTCGTGGCGGCGTTCGTGAGCGCGTTCATCTGCGTGCGCTGGTTGTTGCGTTACGTCGCATCTCACGATTTTTCCGCGTTCGCGTGGTATCGCATCGGCTTCGGCTTGCTGATTCTGATCGTCGGCTACAGCGGCGGATTGAGCTGGGCCGATTGAGCTTTCAAGAGCGCGACACGCATGAAAAAAACGCCACGGTTCTTTGCCGTGGCGTTTTTGTTTTCGAGAGAGCGATTTATTTGCGGTGGAATATTAAATCCCACACGCCGTGGCCGAGGCGCAGACCGCGCTTTTCGAACTTGGTCACCGGCCGGAAATCGGGGCGCGGCGCGTAGCCGTCCGCGGTGTTTTCCAGCGCGGGTTCGGCGTTGAGCACTTCGAGCATCTGTTCGGCGTAGTTCTGCCAGTCGGTCGCGAGATGCAGATACCCGCCCGGCTTGATATGCGCGACCAGTTGCGCGACGAACTTCGGCTGAATCAGGCGGCGCTTGTGATGACGCGCCTTGTGCCACGGGTCCGGAAAGTAGATATGCACGCCGTCGAGACTTGCAGGCGCGATCATGTGCTCGAGCACTTCCACGGCGTCGTGCTGGAGGATGCGGATGTTGCTCAACTCCTGCTCGCCAATCAGCTTGAGTAGCGCACCGACGCCCGGTTCATGCACTTCCACGCCGATGAAATCGTCGCTGGGACGCGCCGCCGCGATCTCCGCTGTCGTCGTGCCCATGCCGAAGCCGATTTCGAGCACGCGCGGCGCTTGCTGTCCGAAGATCGCATCCCAGTCGGCGGCTTCTTTCGCATAGGGCACGACGAAGCGCGGGCCGAGCGTGTCGATGGCGCGCTGCTGCCCCGGCGACACGCGCCCGGCACGCGTGACGAAGCTGCGGATGCGGCGATGGCGCAGCGTGGAGGTGTCGGCGGTGTCCGTCCTGTCGGCGTCGTCGGTTTTATCGGCGTGAGGATCGTGAATCATGGCGAAGCGGAGTCTGAAGAGAAGCGGACGAAGGCGGGCGCGCCAGCGGGCTCCGGCGCCTTAGCGTCAAGCGCCGAAACTGAAACTGAAAAGTCGCCCTATAGGCGGCTTTCGTTGCGAATCTGGAGCGGGCGATGGGAATCGAACCCACGTCTGTACTTGGGAAGCTGCGGTAATGGCCATTATCTGCGATTATTATCCGACGCCCGTGACGTGACCCGTGACGTGACTTTTTTATACGACGCCCGTGACAGCCCTATATTCCGACGCCCTATATTCCGACGCTCGTGATTCCGACGCTCGTGATTCCGACGCTCGTGATTCCGACGCCCGTGATTCCGACGCCCGTGATTCCGACGCCCGCGATTCCGACGCCGGTGATTCCGCCCCCCGCGATTCCGACCCCCGTGCCTCCGCCTGCGTCGACTGCGCCGCCGTCTCTTCCGATCGCTGTGTCTCCGAGTGTGCACACACTGCCACCT
>LFLF01000024.1 GCA_001184395.1 Candidatus Paraburkholderia calva
GCGCATACAGCTTGTTTTTGTCCTGTTGCTTGTATTGCTTGGCGGGCGCGTAGCAGCCGATTTGGCTTGCCAAGCGTGGCGCTTCGCGGTTGTAGTTCTGCCGCAGCTTCAGGCCATGACGCGCTGCAGCCTGCAGGATTTAAGCGTTAATATGCCTGCTTCCTGCAATTCGCTCAACATGGTTTGGGCTGGAATGCTTGGTGGGATAAGGCTTTAGGAATTGTTCAGGATCGGCTAATAAGCACGAATGCGAGGTGCGTTGCGTATGAACAAGAGTCTTTCGGGGCGATTCCTGGCTGGTGCGTTGGTGTTGGTGGGTGTGCGGCGAGCGGTGCGGCGCAGGCCGCGGATGTGCATATCGGCGTGAATCTCAGCGTTCCGGCGCCGGTGTATGTCGCGCCGCCGCCCGTTTATGCGCCGCTTCCGCCGCCGGCGTACGGGCGTCCGCCGGTCGTGATCGGCTGGCACGGCAACCGCTACTGGGATGGCCGCCACTACTGGAACCGCAACGATTACATTACTATTGCTACCACGGTCATGGGCGCGGGCCGCATCATGGACCGCCGCCGGGACACGGCTACGGCCACGACGGTCCGCACGGCCGCCACCAAGCGTTCGATTGGGCGTCGATACGCGCGGGGAAATAAAAGCGCCGCGCACGTAACCGTGAGCGGCGCTTTTTTTAATGCTTACTGCTGGCAGCTTACTGCGTGCAACAACCGAAGCCTTATTCCGCCTCACCGCCCATGCCGCCGCCGACCGCGTGGAAACCGGCATCGACATGGACGACTTCCGCGCTCACGCCGCCCGACAGATCCGACAGCAGAAACGCCGCCACGTTGCCTACTTGCTCGATGGTCACATTACGCTTGAGCGGCGCGTTCTCTTCGACGAAGTTCAGAATCTTGCCGAAATCCTTGATGCCGCTCGCCGCCAGCGTCTTGATGGGGCCGGCCGAGATGGCGTTCACGCGCACGCCCTTGGCGCCGAGCGACGGCGACGCGGCCATGTAACGTACGCTCGCTTCCAGCGATGCCTTTGCAAGACCCATGGTATTGTAGTTCGGCAGCGCGCGTTCGGCACCGAGGTAGGTTAGCGTGAGCAGCGACGAGCCGTCCTTCAGCATCGGCAGTGCGGCCTTGGCGAGCGCGGGGAAGCTGTACGCGGAGATATCGTGCGCGATGCGGAAATTTTCGCGCGACATGCCGTCGAGGAAGTCGCCCGCGATCGCTTCGCGCGGCGCGAAGCCGATCGAGTGCACGAGGCCGTCGAGCGTGTCCCAGCGTTCCTTGAGCGAGGTGAAGAGCGCGTCGATCTGCGCGTCGTTGGCGACGTCGCACAGATAGATCATGTCGCTGCCGAATTCCTTGGCGAAATCGGTGATGCGCCCCTTGAAGCGCTCGCCGACATAGGTGAACGCCAGTTCCGCGCCTTCGCGCTTGCATGCTTTGGCGATGCCGTAAGCGATCGAACGGTTCGACAGCAAGCCCGTCAGCAGAATTCGTTTTCCAGCGAGAAAGCCCATAAATGCTCCTTTTGAGTCGATGTTGCGCGCGGTTTCGAATTCGTTTCGTGTCGCGCGCGGCGTGCCTTGCGTGGCGGCTCTGTTCTCGAGCTTCCCGAAGGCTTTTGATACGAACTGGCCGACGCGTGAATTTGGGTAGAATTCTCTCACATCGCAACGGCGCTCTTGCTGCGTGCCCGGCGCGTCATTTCCGAGGTCTGGTTCCGACTAACGCGCATCGAGCAAAGAGGCTTATGACGACTCGCACCACGCCCTGATCTCTCATTGCCTGGCGCGCCTTGTTCGCGCTCTTGTTGTCCGGATCGGCGCTGTGGTTCGCAAGTTCCGCGCAGGCGGTCTATGCTATCGCGCAATATGGGCAGCCCAAGTATCCGCCCGACTTCAAGCACTTCGATTACGTCAACCCCGACGCGCCGCGCGACGGCACACTGGTGCTCGCCAATCCGAGCCGGCTGACGAGCTTCGACAAATTCAATCCGTTTACGTTGCGCGGCAACGCGGCGCCGGGCCTGTCGCTGATGTTCGAAAGCCTCACGACTGGCAGTTCGGATGAAGTCGCGACCGGCTACGGTCTGCTTGCTGACGATATCTCAGTGGCGCCCGACGGCATGTCTACCACCTTCCACATCAATCCGAAAGCGCGCTTTTCCAACGGCGACCCGGTTACGGCCGAGGACGCGAAGTTTTCCTTCGAGACCTTGAAAAGCCCGCTCGCCGCGCCGCAGTTCGCCGTGTATTTCGGGCAGATCGCGCGCGCCGTGGTCGTCGATCCGCTGACGATCCGCTTCGAGTTCAAGGCCGCGACGCGCGAAATGCCGCTGCTCGCGGGCGGCATCCCAGTGTTTTCGCGCAAGTGGGGCATGAAGCCGGACGGCACGCGCGTTTCCTTCGATCAACTCGCGTTCCAGAAGTCGATTGGCAGCGCGCCGTATCTGATCGATCGTTACGACAACGGCCGCACCATTTCCTACAAGCGCAATCCGGACTACTGGGGCTACGCGTTGCCGGTGCGCGTCGGCACCAACAACTTCGCGCATATCGACTACAAGCTGTACGGTGATCCGACCGCGCGGCTCGAAGCGTTCAAGGCGGGCGAGTACGACATGCTGGTCGAATACATCGCGCGAAGCTGGGTGCGGCGCGATATCGGCAAGCGCTTCGACAACGGCGAACTCATCAAGCGTGAATTCCCGCAGCACAACGGTACCGGCATGCAGGGTTTTTTCATCAACACGCGCAAGCCTTTGTTCAAGGACGTGCGCGTGCGTCAGGCGCTCGACCTCGCGCTCGACTTCGAATGGCTCAACCGCCAGCTGTTTTTCAGTCGGTACCGACGCATCGACAGCTTCTTCGTGAATATGGATTTGCAGGCGAAAGGCACGCCGGGCGTGGGCGAACTCGCGATCCTGAATCCGTTGAAAAAGGAACTCGATTCTGCAGTGTTCGGCGAGATGCCCGCGCAACCGGATACGAATCCGCCCGGCTCGCTGCGCGCGAATCTCATCAAGGCGCGCGAACTTCTGGCGCAAGCGGGCTGGACCTATCGCGACGGTGCGCTGCGCAACGCGAAGGGCGAGCCCTTCGTCTTCGAAATACTCGACGACACGAGCAGCGGCGCATCGATGGAACCCGTCGCGGCCGCCTTCGGTCGCAATCTGCAGAAGCTCGGCATTACGATGAACTTTCGCACCGTCGATTTTGCGCTGATTCAAAAGCGCCTAGACGCATTCGACTTCGATGTGACCAGCGTACGCATGCCCGACGTGCAGATTTCCGGCACTGAACAGATTTCTCGCTTCGGCAGCAAATCCGCCGACGAGCAAGGCTCGGACAATCTCGCGGGCGTGAAGTTGCCGGCCATCGATGCGATCCTGCAAAAGGTCGTCTCCGCGCAAACGCGCGAGCAGCTCGTCGATTCGACGCACGCGCTCGACCGCGTATTGATGCACGGCTACTATGTCGTGCCGCACTGGTACTCGGCGACGCATCGGGTGGCCTATCGCAACACGTTGGCGTATCCGGCCAAACTGCCGCTGTACTATACGGCGGAAGGCTGGATCGTCGAGACGTGGTGGGTCAAACATTGACGAGGTGATACGTGCATGTGGAGCTACATCCTCAAGCGTATTCTCTTGATGATCCCGACGCTCATCGGTGTGCTCACGCTCACCTTCGTCGTGATCCAGTTCGTGCCGGGCGGCCCGGTTGAACAGACGGTGCACGATCTGCGGCGTGGCCAGACGGAAGCGGGCGGCGGCTTCGGCCTGCGCACGCATAGTGGCGTCGATGCGCAACAGGTCGAGCAGCTCAAGAAGCTGTACGGCTTCGACAAACCGCCGCTCACGCGTTACTTCATGATGCTCGGCAAGTTCGCGCGCTTCGATCTCGGCGACAGCTACTTCAGGCATCAGAGCGTGTGGTCGCTGATCGTGTCGAAGCTGCCGGTATCGATCAGCATCGGCTTGTGGACCTTTCTGCTCACGTATCTGATATCGGTGCCGCTCGGCATAGCCAAGGCCGTGAAGAACGGCTCGAACTTCGATGTCGCGACGAGCCTCATCGTGCTGATCGGCTTCGCGATTCCCGGCTTCGTGCTCGGCGTGCTGCTGCTGGTCCTGTTCGGCGGCGGGATCGTTCTGGCAACTGTTTCCGCTGCGCAATCTCACCTCCGACAAATGGGCGACGCTCTCGCTCGGCGGCAAGATTCTCGATTATCTGTGGCATATCACGCTGCCGATCGTCGCATCGGTGGTGGGCAGCTTCGCGGTCGTGACGATGCTGACCAAAAACGCCTTTCTCGATGAAATCCGCAAGCAATACGTGCTGACCGCGCGCGCCAAAGGTCTGTCGGAGCGGTGCGTTTTGTGGAAGCACATCTTCCGCAACGCGCTGCTGCCGCTGATCGTCGGCGTTCCAGCGGCGTTCATCGGCGCCTTCTTCACGGGCAGCCTGCTGATCGAAACGCTGTTCTCGCTCGATGGCCTCGGACTGCTCTCGTACGAATCCGTCGTGCGGCGCGATTATCCGGTCGTGCTCGGCACGCTCTATCTCTTCACGCTGATCGGCCTCGCCACGAAGCTCATTTCCGACCTCTGCTATGTCTGGGTCGATCCGCGCATTCAATTCGAGCAACTGGAGCGCTGACTTGAATCTAGCCGCTTCATCACGTTCCTCGCGACGCGCGAACGGCAGCGACGCACAGCCGCTGAGCGTCGGGAAATCCGTGTCGCCGGGGCAGCGTGTGTGGCTGCGTTTCAAGCGCAACCGCCTCGGCTACTGGAGCCTCGTCATCTTCGTGACGGCGTTCGTCATCAGCCTGCTCGGGCCTGTATGGTCGAACGACAAGCCCATCGTCGGGCGATATCAAGGGCATTACTATTTTCCGCTCGTGAAGACCTACGCCGAGACCACCTTCGGCGGCGACTTCCCGACGTCCGCGGATTACCTCGATCCCTACGTGCGCGATCGCTTCGGCGCGCCGGGCAATTTCGCAGTGTATCCGCCGAATCACTACTACTACGACACGCTCAATTATTTCTCGAAGGCGTCGAATCCCGCGCCGCCTTCGCGCGAGAACTGGCTCGGCACCGACGATCGCGGACGCGACGTGTTCGCGCGGCTGGTCTACGGCTTTCGCGTGTCGGTGCTGTTCGCGCTGGTGCTGACGGCCATCGGCACGATCCTCGGCGTGCTCGCGGGTGCGGTGCAGGGCTATTTCGGCGGCAGGGTGGATATCACCGGACAACGGTTGATCGAAATCTGGAGCGCCTTGCCGGAGCTTTACCTGCTGATCATCTTCGCGTCGATTTTCGAGCCCAGCCTCGTCTTGTTGATCGTCCTTTTGTCATTGTTCGGCTGGATCGGCCTGTCCGATTATGTGCGCGCCGAATTCCTGCGCAACCGCACGCAGGACTACGTGCGCGCTGCCCGCGCGATGGGGCTGTCGAACTGGCAGATCATCTGGCGGCACGTGCTGCCGAACAGCCTGACGCCGGTCATTACCTTCCTGCCGTTCCGCATGAGCGGCGCGATTCTCGCGCTGACGAGCCTCGATTTTCTCGGGCTGGGCGTGCCGTTGCCGACGCCCTCGCTCGGCGAACTGCTCGCGCAGGGCAAGGCTAATCTCGATGCATGGTGGATTTCACTGTTCACCTTCGGCGTGTTGGTCGCGACGCTGCTGCTGCTGACCTTCATGGGCGATGCGTTGCGCAACTCGCTCGACACGCGCATCTCCGATGCGGCGAAAGCGGGAGGAGCGAAGTGACGCAAGCTGTGCGCGCGCCGCTTCTTTCCATCGAGGACCTGCTGGTACGCTTCGGCGACACGCTCGCCGTCGATGGCGTCAATCTCGAAATCCACGCGGGCGAGCGCGTGGCGCTGGTCGGCGAGTCGGGCTCGGGCAAGAGCGTGACGGCACTGTCAATCCTGCGCCTCGTGCGCGACGCCGAACTGAGCGGCGCGATCCGCTTCGCGGGCGAGGATCTCGTCGCAAAGAGCGAGCGCGATATGCGCGGCCTGCGCGGCTCGGACATCGCGATGATCTTTCAGGAGCCGATGACGGCGCTGAATTCGCTCTATACGGTTGGCGATCAGATCGGCGAGACCATCCAGTTGCACGACGGTGCATCGCCGTGCGAGGCACGCAAACGGGCGATCGCGCTGCTCGAGCGCACCGGCATCACGGAACCGCAGTGGCGCGTGGACAGCTATCCGCATCAGCTATCGGGCGGGCAGCGGCAGCGCGTGATGATCGCGATGGCGCTCGCGTGCCGTCCGCACCTGTTGCTCGCCGACGAGCCGACCACGACGCTCGACGTGACGATCCGCGCGCAGATCGTCGAACTGCTGCTTGAGCTTCAGCGCGACGAGGCCGAGAAGCGCGGCATGGCGGTGCTGCTCATCACGCACGATCTGAATCTGGTGCGGCGCTTCGCGGAACACGTCGCGGTGATGGAGAAGGACGTGCTGGTGGAAAACGGCACCACCGATGCCATATTCACGTCGCCGCAGCACCCCTACACGCAGCGTCTGCTCGCCAGCAAGCCGAAGCGCGTGGTGCTGCCGGTGCTGCCGATCGCGCTGACGCTGCTGGACGCGAAAGACGTTTCCGTCGATTTCCCGACGCGTCTATCCGGTTTCTCCGGCTGGTTCCGTCACGGTAATTTCAAGGCGGTCGACGACGTCACGCTGATGGTGCGGCAGGGCGAGACGCTCGGTATCGTCGGGGAATCCGGCTCGGGCAAATCGACGCTCGCCATGGCGCTGCTCGGCCTGCAACGCGTCTCGACCGGCGCCGTGCAGTTCCAGGGCCGTCCTCTCGGCGATTTTCGCGGACGCGAGAAAACCGTGTTGCGCTTGAATTTGCAGGTGGTGTTTCAGGACCCGTTCAGTTCGCTATCGCCGCGGCAGACCGTCGAGCGGATCGTGGGTGAGGGGCTGGCGCTGCATCGGCCGGAACTGGATGCGCAGGCGCGCCACGCGCGGGTCGTGGCGGTGCTGCGCGAGGTCGGCCTCGACCGCACGGCGCTGACGCGCTATCCGCACGAGTTCTCGGGCGGGCAGTGCCAGCGCATCGCGATCGCGCGGGCGCTGGTGCTGGAGCCGAGCATTCTGATCCTCGATGAACTGACTAGCGCGCTCGATGTGTCGATTCAGACTCAAGTTCTGTCCCTACTGGCCGACATACAAAAAAACACAATCTCGGATACGTGTTCATTAGTCACGACTTACAGGTGATCGACGCGATGGCGCATCGCGTGGCTGTGATGAGAAATGGAATTGTTGTCGAGTCCGGTGAAGTAGAGAAGATTTTTGCGAATCCCTCTGATGAATACACACGTAAACTTCTAAGTGCAGCCCTCGAATCCTAAAAATCTTTCTTTTCGCCAATTGGGTGTCCATCTCGATTGTATTTTCCTATTTCTTTTGACAGTTAAATATTTTATGGCTAGTATGCGTTCATACTTTCATGTATATTCCTGATTTATCAGTCTTTAATTGTAAAAACTTCCGACCGATGCAGCCAATCAAGTTGACTAAAACATGCAAGCGCGCCGCCGCCGGCATGTTGCTCGGCGTAGTAATGACAGCAACTTCCGGCGCGTTCGCCGACGAAGTATCCAGTATTAGCAAAAACGCCACGAACGGCGTCTCTTCCAATAAATCCAGCGACGTAACCGCCAACGCAGACGCTCCTTCGCAGAGCGGCGCGAAGTCGTTTTTGTCGGGCATGGCGAGCAAGGCTGGCGACGTGGTCGTCGGCGCGCTCAACATGATCGGCGTGCGTTATCGCTGGGGCGGCAACACGCCGGATTCCGGCCTCGATTGCAGCGGCTTCGTGCGCTACGTGTTTCAGGACACGCTCGGCATGACCTTGCCACGCCGCGCCGAGGAAATGAGCCGCGTGGGCGAAAAGGTCACCGTGAGCGACCTGAAGCCGGGCGACCTCGTGTTTTTCAACACGATGCGTCGCTCGTTCTCGCACGTGGGCATCTATATCGGCGACAACAAGTTCGTGCATTCGCCGTCCACCGGCAGCACGATCCGCGTCGACGATCTCGACGATGGCTACTGGGAAAAGCGCTTCACGGGTGCGCGCCGCATCGAGAATGTGCAGGACGCCAGCGACTTGCGTCAGTGCGTGAGCGCGACCATCGGACAGTAAATCTCTGTCGGTCGGCAAGGACAAAAGCCTGCTTCCAACCGGAACGCAGGCTTTTGTTTTTCTTGCCGACTGTGTGATCAGTCCGCAGGCGTCACGCCGTCTGCGTCCTTGTCAATCGGTTCGATCGGAAAGCCTCATTACGTGCGTGTCTGAAAGCCGTTATAGTTTTCGAATGAACTTTTTCTCGTTCCCTTCTCGTTGTTCCCTGCTGGTGCGCTTCTATGCGCGCTATCGTTACTAGGTTACTAGCGCGCCTACCGCGCTGATCTTCTCGCCTCCCGTCTGCTCGTTCGACCTTCGGTTTTCGACGCCAGCGGTAGCGCGAACACCCGGATTCCCTTTTGTTCTATCGTTCTATCTTTTCAATATCCGATTTAATAATCGATAAATCCGCCCCTAGGAGCCTGACATGGCAGCAGACAAGTTAATCATTTTCGACACGACCTTGCGCGATGGCGAGCAGTCGCCCGGCGCCTCGATGAAGAAAGAGGAGAAGATCCGCATCGCGAAGCAACTGGAGCGCATGAAAGTCGATGTGATCGAGGTGGGTTTCGCCGCGAGTTCGAACGGCGATTTCGACGCGATCCACACCATCGCTTCGATGATCAAGGACAGCACGGTCTGCTCACTCGCCCGCGCCAATGACAAGGATATTCAGCGCGCTGCCGACGCGCTCAAGCCCGCCAACCAGTTCCGCATTCACACGTTCATCGCGACTTCCGCGCTGCACATGGAAAAGAAACTGCACATGACGCCGGAGCAGGTCTACGAGCAATCGCGCCTCGCGGTACGCTTCGCGCGTAAGTTTACTGATGACGTCGAGTTTTCCCCGGAAGACGGCAGCCGCTCGGATATCGACTTCCTTTGCCGCGTGCTCGAAGCGGTGATCGACGAAGGCGCGCGCACCATCAATATCGCAGATACGGTCGGCTACGGCGTGCCGGAGATGTACGGCAACCTCGTGAAGACGCTGCGTGAGCGCGTGCCTAATTCCGACAAGGCGGTCTGGTCGGTACATTGCCACGACGACCTCGGCATGGCGGTCGCCAATTCGCTGGCGGGCGTGCAGATCGGCGGCGCGCGTCAGGTGGAATGCACGATCAACGGTCTGGGCGAGCGCGCGGGCAATACGTCGCTCGAAGAAATCGTGATGGCCGTGAAGACGCGCAAGGACTACTTCGGTCTCGATCTCGGCATCGATACGTCGCAAATCGTGCCCACATCGAAGCTCGTGTCGCAGATCACTGGCTTCGTCGTGCAGCCGAACAAGGCGGTGGTCGGCGCGAATGCGTTTGCGCACGCGTCGGGCATTCATCAGGACGGCGTGCTGAAGGCGCGCGACACCTACGAAATCATGCGCGCGGAAGATGTGGGCTGGAGCGCGAACAAGATCGTGCTTGGCAAGCTGTCCGGCCGTAACGCGTTCAAGCAGCGTCTGGAAGAACTCGGCGTGCAGATGGAATCCGAAGCCGACATCAACGCCGCGTTCGCACGCTTCAAGGATCTCGCGGACCGCAAGGCCGAGATTTTCGACGAAGACATCATGCAGATCGTCTCGGAGGAATCGGCTGAGGCGCAGGCCAAAGAACATTTCCGCTTTGTGTCGATGAAGCAGCACTCCGAAACCGGCGAGCAGCCGCAAGCGAAGGTCGTGTTCGCGGTGGAAGGCACCGAGGTCGCGGGCGAAGCGCGTGGCAACGGCCCGGTCGATGCAACCCTGCACGCGATCGAATCGAAGGTGGATAGCGAAGCGGAACTCATGCTGTACTCCGTCAACGCGATCACCACTGGCACGCAGGCTCAGGGCGAAGTGACGGTGCGTCTGTCGAAGAGCGGGCGCATCGTGAATGGTGTGGGCACCGATTTGGATATCGTCGCGGCGTCGGCCAAGGCGTATATCGCGGCGCTCAACAAGCTGCATTCGAAGGTCGAAAAGCTCAACCCGCAGCTTTGATGATCTGAAGTCTAAAGCAAAAGCCCTCGCGTTTGAATAAGCGAGGGCTTTTGCATTTCCGGAGGCATCAGAACACGTTGCGGCGCTCCGGGTCGTGCAGCGGGTCGGGCGTTTTTTGCGTCAGCCGAACGATGCCCTGATCGTCGAAATAGAAGCTGTACATCATGTACCAGATGTTGGCTTCCATGTAGCGATAGGTCCAGACTTCGCGTTTCATCAGCGGGAAGTAAGACGCTTTCACCAGACGGCCGAAATTCACGAGCACGTCCTTCTTCGTCCATACGCCGATCTGCGCCTTGTAGAACTCGTTTTCGTCGAGCACTTGCCGCACGTTGAGGACCTTGCCGGAAGCATCCACATCGGCGGCGGTCGTGAATTCACCGAGCGGCTGCGTTGGCCACATGAGGCGTTTGCCCCCATCGGGCAAATCGTAGACTTCGCGCGGCGGCCCGAGCCGGGCGGTTAGCACGGAAGCATCCGCGCCGGGCGGCACGGCCTGCCAGGGTTGCGCGCACGCCGTGAGCAGAAGTGCGACGCATGCGCCGCCGAGCGCGCCGCGCAGACGCCTGAATGTGTTTCGCATGTAAGCCTCCTCGTGTTTGTTCGTCGCGCGTGCCCGTCGATGACGCGCGCTTCCTTTGCTGTGGTTTTGACACGCGCGCGACAAAACATTCTCGCCAACGGTGGCCGATTCACGCCGTTCTGTCGATAATCCGTCGCGCCGGTATTGCACGGCGAACGCACGGAGGCCTATGATCCGCGCTTCTTCCTTTTCCAGAACGAATCCGATGGCAACCGGCGAATGCTTCAAATGATTGCTGCAAGGCACCGCGCTCGCATGTGCGGCATGGTCGTTCGCAACCGGCGCTTGCGCCGCCGAACTCGCGCCGGTCAAGCTCGCGCTGATCGAAGGTATGTCCGGCCCGTTCGCCAATGCTGGCGCGATGGTCGAGCGCAATCTGCGCTTCGGCGTCGAGCGCGTGAACGTGCAAGGCGGCGTGAAGCTCGCTGACAGCATGCATCCGCTGCAACTGGTCGTGCTCGATGGCAAGGGCAGCAGCGAGGCGAGCCTCGTACAGCTGCGCGAGGCCATCGACGACAAGATCGGTTTCGTGATGCAGGGCAACAGTTCGGCGGTAGCGGCGGCGCTGGTCGCGGCCATCGACAAGCAAAACGCCCGCGAGCCCGACCGGCGCGTCATGTTCCTGAATTATTCGGTGGACGATCCCGCTGACCAATGCTTCTTGCAGTTTCTGGCATTTCCGTTTCGACGCGCACGCCGGCATGCGCATGGACGCGCTCGCCGATGCGCTCGAGCAGGATCGCGCGGTCAAGCGCGTCTATCTGCTGAACCAGGATTACAGTTTCGGTCATGGCGTCAGCGCGCGAGGCGCAGCGCGCGCTCAAGGAAAAGCGGCCGGATATCGCGATCGCGGGCGACGAATTTCATCCGATCGGCAAGGTGAAGGATTTCGCGCCGTATATCGCGAAGATTCGCGCGAGCGGGGGCGGACGCCGTGATCACGGGCAACTGGGACAACGATCTGACGCTGCTGGTCAAGGTGGCGCGCGAACAGGGGCTGGGGACAAAGTTCTACAAGTTCTACGGCAACAGTCTCGGTGCACCGGCCGCGCTCGGTGATGCCGGCATGAAACGTGTGATCGCGGTCGCGGACTGGCATCCGAATGGGGGCGGCGCGAAGTCGGACGCGTACTACCAGGCGTTCCGAACGCGCTTTCCCGCCGCATCGGACGATTATCTGGTGGCGCGCATGCCTTTGATGATCGACATGCTCGCCGCCGCAATGACCCGCGCGCGCAGCGCCGATCCGCTCGCCGTGGCGCGTGCGCTCGAAGGCATGACGTTCGATGGCGAGGGCTTCCACGCGATGACGATGCGCGCCGACGATTACCAGGTGATCCGGCCCCTTTACGTGATGGAAATGGGCCGTGCCGACACGCCGGGCGTGAAATTCGACAACGAACGCTCCGGTTACGGTTTCCGCACGCTGCTGTCGGTTCCGGCGGACGCGACCGCGCAGCCGACGACCTGCAAGATGACGCGCTCGGCGCGCTAAACCGTTGATTTGCATCGGAAGGAAGGCTGTCAATGAGGCGAGGCGCTGTGCTATACTTCACACCTCGTTTTCGGCGTAGTTCGATCCGACGCTGGATTAAGCAGATCAACAAGCCGGGCGCGAAATCAAGCAGTCTTAGTCAAGGTAACTGAATGAACAATCACGGCACGGCCTTTCTTCCGTGACCGCCTGTCAGATTCAAGGAAAAGCAAATGACCGTAGCAGAAGTCAAGAAGTCCGACGTCGTCGCAGAATATGCGCGCGGCGCCCACGACACCGGCTCTCCCGAAGTGCAAGTCGCACTGCTCACGAGCCGCATCAACGAACTCACCATCCACTTCAAGTCGCACTCGAAGGATCACCACAGCCGCCGCGGCCTGTTGCGCATGGTCAGCCGTCGTCGCAAACTACTTGACTATCTGAAGGGCAAGGATGCGGATCGTTATCGCTCGCTGATCGAAAAGCTGGGTCTGCGCAAGTAATTGGCGCCACGCGACTAGCGTTCCATCGAAGTGCCTGTGTCAGTCCGCTGATACAGGCATTTTGTTTTTGTGCGTTTCGGTCGCGAAGCGGTGCCGGATCGATTTTTCGTCGATCCGCAGTCGTGTTTCGTAGTTTCGGCAGTCGTTCGCTTTACCCGGATGAAGCATCCGGATAGACACCCCGGTCCGGCCTCGCGGCGGAGCTTTGTGTCATTCCAGCGCGTCTCGGCGCGAGCGTTTGCGTACGTCGCATACCGTGCGTATCGCGCTGGGATGGCATAACACACCTCTCAAGCGTGCCCGGCACCGTCCCGCCAGCGCCCCGCGGCGCGGCGCAAACGAAGAAGGAGTCACAATGTTCAATAAGATCGTCAAAGAATTTAAGTGGGGACAGCACAACGTCCGCCTCGAAACGGGTGAGATTGCCCGTCAGGCGAGCGGCGCGGTGATCGTCGATGTAAAAGACACCGTCGTCCTCGCAACCGTCGTCGGCGCGAAGACCGTCAAGCCGGGCCAGGACTTCTTCCCCCTCACCGTCGATTACCTCGAAAAGACCTACGCGGCCGGCAAGATCCCGGGCGGTTTCTTCCGTCGCGAAGGCCGTCCGTCGGAAGGCGAGACGCTCATCTCGCGCCTGATCGACCGTCCGCTGCGTCCGCTGTTCCCGGAAAGCTTCTATAACGAAGTCCAGGTCGTGATCCAGGTGCTGTCGCTGAATCCGGATGTTCCGGCCGACATCCCCGCGCTGATCGGCGCGTCGGCGGCGCTCGCCGTGTCGGGCCTACCGTTCAAAGGCCCGGTCGGCGCCGCGTGCGTCGCCTACATCAACAACGAATACGTGCTGAACCCGACGCGATCGCAGATGAAAGAATCGACGCTGGATCTGGTCGTCGCCGGTACGGAACGCGCGGTGCTGATGGTCGAATCCGAAGCGCAGCAACTGTCGGAAGAAGTGATGCTGGGCGCGGTCGTGTTCGGCCACGAGCAAATGCAAACCGCCATCGACGCGATCCACGAACTGGTGCGCGAAGGCGGCAAGCCCGAGTGGGACTGGGCCCCGGCGCCGAAGAACGAAGCGCTGATCGCGCGCGTCACGGAAATCGCCAAGCCGGAACTGGAAGCGACCTACCGGCTGCGCAACAAGATGGCGCGCTCGGCCAAGCTGAAGGAAGTGTACGCAGCGACGTCGAAGCAACTGGCCGAAGAGGCCGCAGCCAATGGCACGGCACCGGCCGATGCCGCCACCGTCGGCAACGTCCTGTTCGACATCGAAGCGAAGATCGTCCGTTCGCAGATCCTAAACGGCGAGCCGCGTATCGACGGCCGCGACACGCGCACGGTGCGCCCGATCGAAATCCGCACGGGCGTCCTGCCGCGTACGCACGGCTCGGCGCTGTTTACGCGCGGCGAAACGCAGGCGATGGTCGTCGCCACGCTCGGCACCAAGGGCGACGAGCAGAGCATCGACGCGCTCGAAGGCAAATACCGCGAGCGCTTCATGCTCCACTACAACATGCCTCCATTTGCCACCGGCGAAACGGGTCGCATCGGTTCGCCGAAGCGCCGTGAAATCGGCCACGGCCGTCTGGCCAAGCGCGCGCTCGTCGCGTGCCTGCCGAGCGCCGACGAATTCGGCTACTCGATCCGCGTCGTATCGGAAATCACAGAATCGAACGGTTCGTCGTCGATGGCTTCGGTCTGCGGTGGCTGCCTCGCGCTGATGGACGCCGGCGTGCCGATGAAGGCGCACGTCGCGGGCATCGCGATGGGCCTGATCCTCGAGGGCAACAAGTTCGCGGTTCTGACCGACATCCTCGGCGACGAAGATCACCTGGGCGACATGGACTTCAAGGTGGCCGGCACAGCGCAAGGCGTGACCGCGCTGCAGATGGACATCAAGATTCAGGGCATCACGAAGGAAATCATGCAGGTCGCGCTCGCGCAGGCGAAGGAAGGCCGCATGCATATCCTCGGCAAGATGACGGCTGCTGTTCCGCACACGAACACCAACCTGTCGGACTACGCGCCGCGCATGATCACCATCAAGATCAATCCGGAGAAGATCCGCGATGTGATCGGCAAGGGCGGTTCGGTGATCCGCGCACTGACGGAAGAGACGGGCACGACTATCGACATCTCGGACGACGGCGTCGTGACGATCGCGAGCACCAACGCCGAAGGCATGGCCGAAGCGAAGAAGCACATCGAGAACATCACGGCGGAAGTGGAAGTCGGCCAGGTCTACGAAGGCCCGGTGCTTAAGCTGCTCGACTTCGGTGCGATCGTGAACATCCTGCCGGGCAAGGACGGTCTGCTGCATATCTCGGAGATCGTCAACGAGCGCGTGAAGGACATCAACGATTACCTGAAGGAAGGTCAGGTCGTGAAGGTCAAGGTCATCCAGACGGACGAGAAGGGCCGCGTGCGTCTGTCGGCCAAGGCGCTGCTGAACGAAGCAGCCGCCGCCCAGGAAACGGAACCGACGCAACCGCAGCATTAATGCGGTTAAGGTGTAGACGGCCGGCCGCAAGCCGGCCGTTTTGTGCCTGACGTGCGCAACGGGCCGTGTTTTGGGCTGTGTTTGGGGCCGTGTTTTGTCCGACGCGTACGCGGACCCGATGGCAGTGTGGAGTGTCGATTGCTTCGGCGTGCACAGTGGCATCCGGTTCGAACCGTTTCGTCAGCCGTGCGTGGACGGCGACCGAACATCCAGGGGGGAAGATATGAAGGCCGTCGAAATCACCGAGTTTGGCGCACCCGAAGTCTTGAAGCTGGGCGAGCGCCCGACGCCCGCGCCGGGCAAGAATGAAGTGCTGATCAAGGTCGCGGCATCGGGCGTGAATCGTCCAGACGTGTTTCAGCGCAAAGGCGCGTACGCACCGCCGCCGGGCGCGTCGGATCTGCCGGGACTGGAAGTGGCCGGCGAGATCGTCGATGGCGATTTCGATCCGAAGCACAATCCGTTCGGCCTGAAGAAGGGCGATCGCGTTTGCGCGCTGCTCGCGGGCGGCGGCTATGCGGAATACGCGGTTGTGCCGCTGGAGCAGTGTCTTCCGGTGCCGGAAGGGTTGTCGGATATAGAAGCGGCGTCCTTGCCAGAGACGTTCTTCACCGTGTGGAGCAATGTTTTTGAACGCGCGCATCTGGGCGCGGGCGAAAACGGCGAAGAAGAGACGCTGCTCGTGCAGGGCGGCTCGAGCGGCATCGGCGTGACGGCGATCCAGATTGCCAAGGCGCTCGCTCATCGCGTCTTCGCGACGGCCGGCTCCGACGAAAAATGCCGCGCGTGCGAGGCGCTCGGCGCGGAGCGCGCGATCAACTACAAGACGGAAGATTTCGTCGAAGTGGTGAAGTCGCTGACGAACGATCGCGGCGTCGACGTCATTCTGGATATGGTCGCGGGCGATTATCTGCCGCGCGAACTAAAGTCGCTCGCGGATGGCGGCCGTATCTGCGTGATCGCGCTATTGGGCGGCGCGAAGGCGGAGATCAATCTGAACGATATCTTGCGGCGTCGGCTGGTGATCGCCGGCTCGACGCTGCGGTCGCGTCCGGTCGCGTTCAAGGCGAAGATCGCCGCAAAGCTCAAGGAACACGTGTGGCCGAAGATCGAGGCGGGGCGCATCAAGCCGGTGATCCACCAGGTCTTTCCGGCGCCCGAAGCAGCCGCTGCCCATGCATTGATGGAGTCCAGCACGCATGTCGGCAAGATCGTGCTGAACTGGAATGAAAGCGATTGAAGGCCCTTTAAGGTGAATGAAAACGGGTGAAACCCGTGCCGATTGTTGCAGGCATGGTTCTGGCAGTTTGACCAGTTTCGCTTAATCACAGTAAAATCAACTATTTTGAAAGCAGTTCGCGATCCCAGCGGTTCAACCCAACATTCCAATAAACTGGCGGTTGGTCGAGATCGACACGGCGAGATTATGCAGCGAGCATCGACGCAGCCGCCGCCGAGTGGCGAGACATATGTCAAGAGATCGAGCAAAACTGGTGGTGGGCAACTGGAAGATGCACGGTCGCATCAAGGAAAACGCGGCCTTGCTGACCGAAGTCGCGGCGTGGGCATCGGCTTTGCAGAACGACGTGCACGTCGGCGTGTGCGTGCCGTGTCCGTATCTCGCGCAGTCGCAGGCGCTGTTGAGCGAGTCGGTCGTGCGCTGGGGCATTCAGGATGTTTCGGCGCATACGCATGGCGCTTATACCGGTGAAGTCGCGGCGGAAATGGCGGCGGATTTCGGCGTGACCTACGTGATCGTCGGGCATTCGGAGCGACGCGCGTATCATCGTGAAAGTCCCGAGCTCGTCGCAGAAAAAGCGCGCCGCGCGCTGGACGCGCGCCTCACGCCGATCGTCTGTGTCGGCGAAACGCTCGAACAGCGCGAGTTGGGTTCGCCGGAACGCGTGATCGCCGAGCAACTTGATGCCGTGCTCGACGCGATGACGGCGGAGCAGGTGGCCAGCATCGTGATCGCCTACGAACCCGTGTGGGCCATCGGTACGGGCAAAAGCGCGACGGCCGAGCAGGCGCAGGACGTTCACGCTTTCGTGCGTTCGAAGCTCGCGAAGACGGGCGCGGCGGCGGATGTCGTGCCCGTACTCTACGGCGGCAGTGTGAAGCCGGAGAATGCGCAGGAACTGTTTGCACAGCAGGATATCGACGGCGGCCTGATCGGCGGTGCGTCGCTGAAGTCGAAGGATTTTCTGGCGATCTGCCAGGCCGCGCAGACCGTGCTGCAGTAAGCCGGACGGCGCAAGCGGCAAGGCAGTGTGGAAGAACGTATCGCGACACGCGAGTGTCACGGGAACATCAAATTTTGGGTGAGTTTAAATGCTGTATTTGAAGACTTTGATCATCGTCGTCCAGTTGTTGTCGGCACTGGGTGTCATCGGCCTCGTGCTGCTGCAGCATGGCAAGGGTGCCGACATGGGCGTGGCGTTCGGCAGCGGCGCATCGGGCAGTCTCTTTGGTGCGACCGGTTCGGCGAACTTCCTTTCGCACACGACGGCCATCCTCGCGGCGGTTTTCTTCGTCACCACGCTTGCATTGACCTATCTCGGCAGCTACAAGCCGCAAGCTTCGGCAGGCGTGCTCGGTGCGGGTCCAGTGCCTGCTTCGGCTCCCGCCTCGGCTGCAGCGCCCGCTTCGGCAGCACCTGCGTCGCAAGCTCCGGGCGCGGATGTGCCGAAGTAAGCCAAAACAAATTTTTCGCGAATGCGGCACTTTCGGCACTTTCGGCACGTGCGGCACGTGCAGCATGGGATTTGCGGCACGACGCGGCGCGAATTAAGAAGTTTGTTTTCCCGGATTGCGGTACAGTGCCGGCTTGGTGAAATTCGTGGACACGCTGGACACGCTATCTTAAGGGGGTAGTGGCGAAAGCTGTGCGAGTTCAAGTCTCGCCGTGTCGGCACCAAAGTTATCCAATGCCGGCCGCTGCTTCGGTTCGGCTGGCATTTTCACATCTGGCGTACCCTTACGGTATGATCGTGAGCGGTCCCAAGTGATCCTTCCGGGTGGTCGTCCCGGTAGAAGCGTTTAGTAGATTGCTGATAAAGTAGATTGCTGATAATTTAGTAGATTGCTGATAATTACAGACCACATCGCCGATCTGAGGAGAGGATAGCCTTGAACCTCGCACCCTATTACCCCGTCTTGTTGTTTCTTTTGGTCGGCCTCGGTTTAGGAATCGCGTTGGTCAGCATCGGCAGGATTCTCGGTCCCAATAAGCCCGATACCGAGAAAAACGCGCCGTACGAGTGCGGCTTTGAGGCATTCGAAGATGCGCGTATGAAGTTCGATGTGCGTTACTATCTCGTCGCGATTCTTTTCATCATCTTCGACCTTGAGACGGCATTCCTGTTTCCGTGGGGCGTGTCCCTGCGCGACATCGGCTGGCCCGGCTTCATTGCGATGATGATCTTTTTGCTCGAGTTCCTGCTTGGCTTCGCCTACATCTGGAGAAAGGGCGGGCTGGACTGGGAGTGACGGTAAGTCACCGGATTCATGGGCGGCACTGGCTGGCCGCTCATCTGGAGTGAAATCAAATGAGTATCGAAGGGGTCTTGAAGGAAGGCTTCGTTACCACCACGGCTGATAAGCTGATCAACTGGACGCGCACCGGCTCGCTATGGCCGATGACGTTCGGCCTCGCGTGCTGCGCCGTCGAGATGATGCATGCTGGCGCGGCCCGTTATGACCTGGATCGGTTCGGCGTGGTGTTCCGTCCGAGTCCGCGTCAGTCGGACGTGATGATCGTCGCGGGCACGCTCTGCAACAAGATGGCGCCCGCACTGCGTAAGGTGTACGACCAGATGGCCGAGCCGCGCTGGGTCATTTCCATGGGCTCGTGCGCAAACGGTGGCGGCTACTACCACTACTCGTATTCGGTTGTGCGCGGCTGCGACCGCATCGTGCCGGTCGATGTCTATGTTCCCGGTTGTCCTCCGACCGCCGAAGCGCTGGTCTATGGTGTGATCCAGTTGCAGGCGAAGATTCGCCGTACCAACACCATCGCCCGTCAGTAAGGGCTGAGCTCCCCAACTATGGCAAGCAAACTCGAGACCCTGAAGGCGAACCTCGAGACGGCGCTTGGCCGCCGTCTTCAGAGCATCACCGAATCGCTGGGTCAAGTGACGGTCGTCGTGAAGTCGGCCAACTATCTGGACGTCTGTAAGCAATTGCGTGACGACAAATTGCTGCGCTTCGAGCAGCTCATGGATCTGGCAGGCGTCGATTACTCGACCTACGGCGACGGCGTATACCACGGCTCGCGTTTCGCCGCTGTGCTGCATCTGCTATCCGTGACCAATAACTGGCGCGTGCGTGTGCGCGTATTTGCTCCGGACGACGAAGTACCCCTCGTTCAGTCCGTGGTCGATATCTGGTCGTCGTCGAATTGGTACGAGCGTGAGGCGTTCGACCTCTACGGCATCGTCTTCGAAGGCCATCCGGACTTGCGCCGTATTCTCACGGACTACGGTTTCATCGGCCATCCGTTCCGCAAGGACTTCCCGATCTCCGGTTATGTGGAAATGCGCTACGACCCGGAAGAGAAGCGCGTCGTGTATCAGCCTGTGACGATCGAACCGCGCGAGATCACGCCGCGCGTGATTCGCGAAGATCGCTATGGTGGTCTGAAACATTAAGAGAACGCCATGGCAGAGATCAAGAACTACACGCTGAACTTCGGCCCGCAACACCCTGCCGCGCACGGCGTGTTGCGGCTGGTGCTCGAGTTGGACGGCGAAGTCATTCAGCGCGCCGATCCGCACATCGGTCTTTTGCATCGCGCGACCGAGAAGCTCGCGGAAACCAAGACTTTCATTCAGTCCGTGCCGTACATGGACCGTCTCGACTACGTGTCGATGATGGTCAACGAACACGGCTACGTGCTTGCCATCGAAAAGCTGCTCGGCATCGACGTGCCGGTACGCGCCAAGTACATCCGCGTTTTGTTCGACGAAATCACGCGTGTGCTGAACCACCTCATGTGGATCGGTTCGCACGCGCTCGACGTTGGCGCGATGGCGGTGTTCCTGTACGCGTTCCGCGAGCGCGAAGATCTGATGGACGTGTACGAAGCGGTATCGGGCGCGCGCATGCACGCCGCGTACTACCGTCCGGGCGGCGTCTATCGCGATCTGCCTGACGCAATGCCGCAATACAAGGCGTCCAAGATTCGCAATGCGAAGGCGCTGGAGAAAATGAACGAGACGCGCCAGGGCTCGTTGCTCGACTTCATCGAAGACTTCTTCAACCGCTTCTTGGGTTGCGTCGACGAATACGAGACGCTGCTCACCGACAACCGCATCTGGAAGCAGCGTCTGGTCGGTATCGGTGTGGTGAGTCCGGAGCGCGCATTGCAACTGGGCATGAGCGGCGCCATGCTGCGCGGCTCGGGCATCGAATGGGATTTGCGCAAGAAGCAGTCATACGAAGTGTATGACCAGATAGACTTCGACATTCCGGTGGGCGTGAACGGCGATTGCTACGACCGTTATCTGGTGCGCGTCGAGGAAATGCGTCAGTCCACCCGCATCGCCAAACAGTGTATTGACTGGCTGCGCAAAAATCACGGTCCTGTGATGGTCGATAATCACAAGGTTGCGCCACCCAAGCGTGTCGGCATGAAGAGCAACATGGAAGAGCTGATTCACCATTTCAAGCTCTTCACCGAAGGCTTCCACGTGCCCGAAGGGGAAACGTATGCCGCCGTCGAGCATCCGAAGGGCGAGTTCGGCATCTATCTCCTGTCGGACGGTGCGAACAAGCCGTACCGCTTGAAGATTCGCGCGCCGGGTTACGCGCATCTCGCCGCGCTGGACGAAATGGCGCGCGGCCACATGATCGCCGACGTCGTGACGATCATCGGTACGCAGGACATCGTGTTCGGCGAGATCGATCGCTGATCTCAATCGGCTGCCTGCGCGGTGTGCGCAATCGCAGCGCCGCGCTCGCAAACGCGGAAAGCAACAACAGGAAACTGCAGGAGGCCAGGTCTGCCGCAATGTCAAAGCGCGGCATGTATTCGTTCGGTAGGAATTGAAAGAGTCGTGTCTGAAAATGATCTCAGCTGAAGGCCTGAAAGAAATCGATCGCGCTGTCGCGAAATATCCGTCCGAGCAGAAGCAGTCGGCGGTGATGGCGGCGTTGGCTGTCGCTCAGGAAGAGCATGGTTGGCTTTCACCCGAACTCATGCAGTTCGTGGCCGAATACCTGAGCATGCCGCCGGTCGCGGTGCAAGAAGTGGCGACATTTTACACCATGTACGAACTGAAGCCGGTCGGTAAGCACAAGATCACGCTCTGCACGAACCTGCCTTGCCAGTTGGGTCCGGACGGCGGTTCGGACAGCGCCGCCGAGTATCTTAAGCAGAAGCTCGGCATCGACTTCGGCGAGACCACGCCCGACGGCAAGTTCATGCTGAAAGAAGGCGAATGTTTCGGTGCATGCGGCGACGCACCGGTGCTGTTGCTCAACAACCATCGCATGTGCAGCTTCATGAGCTGCGAAAAGATCGACCAGTTGATCGAGGAACTTTCGAAATGACTTCCCTCCACGATCGTCACATCAAGCCGCTGATCCTCGCCGGACTGAATGGTGAGAACTGGCATCTCGAAGATTACGTCGCGTGCGGCGGCTACAAGCAGTTGCGCCGTATTCTCGAGGAGAAGATTCCGCAAGAGCAGGTGATCGCCGAAGTGAAGGCGTCCGGTCTGCGTGGCCGTGGCGGCGCGGGCTTTCCGACCGGCCTGAAGTGGAGCTTCATGCCGCGTCAGTTTCCGGGCCAGAAGTACCTCGTGTGCAATTCGGACGAGGGCGAACCGGGCACGTTCAAGGATCGCGACATTCTGCGCTGGAACCCGCACGCGCTGATCGAAGGCATGGCCATCGGCGCGTATGCAATGGGCATCACCGTCGGTTACAACTACATCCACGGCGAGATCTTCGAGGTCTATCGCGTGTTCGAACAGGCGCTCGAAGAAGCGCGCGCGGCCGATTATCTCGGCGCGAATATCCTCGGCTCGGGCTTTTCGTTCGAACTGTTCGCGCATCATGGTTATGGCGCGTATATCTGCGGTGAAGAAACCGCGCTGCTCGAATCGCTCGAAGGCAAGAAGGGACAGCCGCGCTTCAAGCCGCCGTTCCCGGCGAGCTTCGGCGTGTACGGCAAGCCGACCACCATCAACAACACCGAGACTTTCGCGGCCGTGCCGTTCCTGCTGGCGGTCGGCCCGCAGAATTATCTCGAGATGGGCAAGCCGAACAACGGCGGCACCAAGATTTTTTCCGTGTCGGGCGACGTGAACCGCCCCGGCAACTACGAGATTCCGCTTGGCACACCGTTCAAGACGCTGATGGAACTGGCGGGCGGCGTACGCGGCCAGTCGGTCAAGGCGGTGATTCCTGGCGGCTCGTCCGCGCCGGTCATTCCCGGCGAAGCGATGCTCGCCACCGACATGGACTACGACTCGATCGCCAAGCAAGGTTCCATGTTGGGTTCGGGCGCGGTCATCGTGATGAACGAAACGCGTTGCATGGTGCGCTCGCTGTTACGTCTGTCGTACTTCTATTACGAAGAGTCATGCGGCCAGTGCACGCCGTGCCGTGAGGGCACGGGCTGGCTCTATCGTGTGGTGCATCGTATCGAACACGGTCTCGGCCGCAAGGAAGACCTGGATCTGTTGGACTCCGTCGCCGAGAACATCATGGGCCGCACCATTTGCGCCTTCGGCGATGCGGCGGCCATGCCCGTGCGCGGCATGCTGAAGCACTTCTGGAACGAGTTCGAATATCACGTCGAGCACAAGCATTGTCTCGTTGGCGGGCACGCGCATCACGCGAGTTCCGAGGCGCTTACCGCGTAATTTGACGCGCAGTCAGTTGCGCAGAGACAGAGGTTGAGGATCTATATCCATCATGGTTGAACTAGAAATTGACGGCAAGTCGGTCAAGGTGCCCGAAGGCAGCATGGTGATCCAGGCTGCGCATAAGGTCGATACGTACATCCCTCACTTCTGCTATCACAAGAAGCTTTCGATCGCGGCGAATTGCCGGATGTGCCTCGTCGAAGTCGAAAAGATGCCGAAGGCCGTTCCCGCTTGTGCCACGCCCGTGTCGAACGGCATGGTCGTGCACACCACGTCCGACAAGGCCGTGAAGGCCCAACAGTCGGTGATGGAATTCCTGTTGATCAACCACCCGCTCGATTGCCCGATCTGCGATCAGGGCGGCGAGTGCCAGTTGCAGGATCTGGCTGTCGGTTACGGCAAGTCGCAATCGCGCTACAGCGAAGAAAAGCGCGTTGTTTTTCACAAGAACGTGGGCCCGCTCATCTCGATGGAAGAGATGACGCGTTGCATCCACTGTACACGTTGCGTGCGCTTCGGCCAGGAAGTGGCCGGCGTGATGGAACTCGGCATGCTGGGCCGCGGCGAACATTCGGAAATCACGTCCTTCGTCGGCAAGACGGTGGATTCGGAACTGTCGGGCAACATGATTGACCTGTGCCCTGTCGGCGCGCTCACGAGCAAGCCGTTCCGCTACAGCGCGCGGACGTGGGAACTGTCGCGCCGCAAGTCGGTGAGTCCACACGATTCCGTCGGCGCGAACCTCGTCGTGCAGGTCAAGAACAACCGAGTGATGCGTGTCCTGCCGATGGAAAACGAAGCCATCAACGAATGCTGGCTGTCGGACAAGGATCGCTTCTCGTATGAAGGCCTGAACAGCGACGAGCGTCTCACCACGCCGATGCTCAAACAAGGCGGCAACTGGATCGAAACCGACTGGCAGACCGCGCTCGAATATGTCACCAAGGGTTTGAAGGGTATCTCCCAGGATCATGGCGCGAACGCCATTGCCGCGCTTGCCACGCCGCACAGCACGGTCGAAGAGCTGCATCTGCTCAAGGCGCTGGCCGAAGGCGTGGGTACGCCGAACGTCGATTTTCGTCTGCGTCAGAGCGATTTCTCGGCGCCGGTGGGCGACGGCGTGCCGTGGCTCGGCGTGAAGATCGCCGATCTGTCGAACGTCGATACGGCGTTCGTGATCGGTTCGTTCCTGCGCCGCGATCATCCGCTGTTCGCCGCGCGTCTGCGTCAGGCGGCGAAGAACGGCGCCATGGTCACCTTCCTCAACGCCAGCAACGACGCCTCGCTGATCCCGACCGCGCATCGCCTGGTCGCGGCGCCGTCGGCGTGGCTCGATCAGCTCGCGGGCATCGCGGCGGCGGTTGCGGAAGCGCGCGGCGTTGGACTGCCGGAAGCGTTCGCGGGGCGTGAAGTGTCGGCTGCGGCGAAGGATGTCGCGGCATCGCTGTCGGCGGGTGAAACGCGCGTCGTGCTGCTCGGCAACGTCGCGGTTCAGCATCCCGATTTCGCACAGATTCAGGCAGTCGCGCAATGGATCGCGGAAAGCACGGGCGCCACGCTCGGCTTCCTCACGGAAGGCGCGAACTCGGTCGGCGCGTATCTCGTCGATGCGGTGCCGGGCGAGGGCGGTCTCAACGCGCGCGAAGCGTTCGAGCAGCCGCGCAAGGGCTACCTGCTGCTGAACGCCGAGCCGGAATTCGACACGGCCAATCCGGCGCAGGCTGTCGCCGCGCTCAAGGCCGCGGAAATGGTCGTCGTGATGTCGCCGTTCAAGCACGGCATGGACTACGCGGACGTGCTGCTGCCTATCGCACCGCACACCGAAACGTCGGGAGCCTTCGTCAACGCGGAAGGCGCGGCGCAGTCGTTCAACGGCGTCGTGCGCGCACTCGGCGACACGCGTCCCGGCTGGAAGGTGCTGCGCGTGCTCGGTTCGATCCTCGGCCTGAAGGGCTTCGAGTTTGACACCGCGGAAGAGGTGCGCAACGCCGCGCTCGGTACGGGCGATCTGTCTACGCGCCTGTCGAACAAGGCGACCGTGGCGGCCAAGCGCGCCGCATCGAACATCGTTTTGAACGGCAGCGACTTGCAGCGTCTGGCCGATGTGCCGATCTATCACGCCGATGCGCTCGTGCGCCGCGCACCATCGCTGCATCTGACGGTCGCCGCGCGTGACGCGAACGTCGCCGGTTTGCCGACCGCGCTGTTCGACAAGCTCGGTCTGAAGGATGGCGACGCCGTGCGTGTCAAGCAAGGCAATCTGTCGGTCACGTTGCCCGCGGTGCGCGACGCGAATTTGGCAGAGACGGTCGTCCGCGTGTCGGCGGGCACTTCGGCTGGCGCCGCGCTCGGCGGCTTATTCGGCGAACTGGTCGTGGAGAAGGCGTAAATGGATTTGTTTGATACGATCAACGCAGGCGGCACGCAGCTTCTGGGCGTCGCATGGCCGACCGTGTGGGCCGTAGTCCGCATCCTCGTGGTGTCGGTGGCGATCCTGCTGTGCGTGGCCTACCTGATTCTCTGGGAGCGCAAGCTCATCGGCTGGATGCACGTGCGTCTCGGTCCGAACCGTGTCGGTCCCGCTGGTTTGCTCCAGCCGATCGCCGATGTGCTGAAGCTTCTGCTGAAGGAAGTAATTCAGCCGACCGCCGCCAGCAAGTGGATCTACGTGATCGCGCCGATCATGACCGTTGTGCCCGCGTTCGCAGTGTGGGCGGTCATTCCGTTCCAGGCTCAGGCGGTGCTCGGCGACGTCAACGCGGGTCTTCTCTACGTGATGGCGATCTCGTCCATCGGTGTATACGGCGTGATTCTCGCGGGCTGGGCGTCGAATTCTAAGTACGCGTTCCTCGGCGCGATGCGCGCGGCCGCGCAGATGGTGTCCTACGAAATCTCGATGGGCTTTGCGCTCGTCGTGGTGCTGATGGTCGCGGGCACGCTGAACATGTCCGACATCGTGCACTCGCAGCAGCGCGGCATGTTCGCGGGCTGGGGTATCAACTTCCTGTCGTGGAACTGGCTGCCGCTGTTGCCGATGTTCGTCGTGTACTTCATCTCGGGCATCGCCGAAACGAACCGCCACCCGTTCGACGTGGTGGAAGGCGAATCGGAAATCGTCGCGGGTCACATGATCGATTACTCCGGCATGGCGTTCGCGCTGTTCTTCCTCGCCGAGTACATCAACATGATCGTGATCTCGGCAATCGCGACCACGCTGTTCCTCGGCGGCTGGGACGCACCATTCGGCTTCCTGTCGTTCATCCCGGGTGTCTTCTGGTTCGCCTTCAAGATTTTCCTGCTGCTGTCGGTCTTCATCTGGGTACGCGCGACATTCCCGCGTTACCGCTACGACCAGATCATGCGCCTCGGCTGGAAGGTGTTCCTGCCGGTGTCGGTGATCTGGGTGGTGGTGGTCGGCTTCTGGATCATGTCGCCGCTCAACATCTGGAAGTAACGCGAGACGAGCGGACGAAACCATCATGAACGCAATTCAAAGTTTCTTTAAGACCTTCTTTCTTACCGAACTCCTCAAAGGTCTTGCGCTGACGGGCAAGTACACGTTCCAGCGCAAGATCACCGTGCAGTTCCCGGAAGAAAAGACGCCGATCTCGCCGCGCTTCCGCGGCCTGCACGCGCTGCGCCGTTACGAGAACGGCGAAGAGCGCTGCATCGCGTGCAAGCTGTGCGAAGCGGTGTGCCCGGCCATGGCCATCACGATCGAATCGGAAACGCGTGTGGACAACACGCGCCGCACTACGCGTTACGACATCGACCTGACCAAGTGCATCTTCTGCGGCTTCTGCGAGGAGAGCTGCCCGGTCGATTCGATCGTCGAAACGCACATCCTCGAATATCACGGCGAAAAGCGCGGTGACCTGTACTTCACGAAGGACATGCTGCTGGCGGTGGGTGACCGTTACGAAACGGAAATCGCGGCATCGAAGGCCGCGGACGCGCCTTATCGTTGATGCACCGTTCGATATAGCGCTGCGCGAGCGAAACAAGAATCGGAATTTTCGCGCGCGCCGGATTCGAACTCGAAGCGATTTCGCTGTTGCTGTATGGCACACTGCGGCTCGCGCCGAGGTCTTTTTCTGTCCGTGCGGATAAGACTTGAAACGCCCGACATACAAAAGCCTGACGATGGCCTAACGATGAACCGGTAATCATGGAATTCACAACCGTACTGTTCTATATCTTCGCGCTGCTGCTGGTGGTGTCTGCGCTGAAGATGATCACTTCACGCAACCCGGTGTCGTCCGCGCTGTTTCTCGTGCTAGCGTTCTTCAACGCGGCCGCGATCTGGATGCTGCTGCAAGCAGAATTCCTTGCGATCCTGCTGGTTCTCGTCTACGTCGGCGCCGTGATGGTGCTGTTCCTGTTCGTGGTGATGATGCTGGACATCAACATCGACGAATTGCGGCGTGACTTCAAACGTTTCGTGCCGTTGGCGAGCTTCGTCGGCGCGATCATCGTGATCGAAACCGCGCTGATTCTGTGGCACGGCTACGGCGCGACCACCACGCCGCTGCGCGACGCCAACACGGCCGCCGCCGGTGCGGGTGTGAGCGGCGCCGCGCTGATGCCGAATACGCAGTTGATCGGCAAGGTCATCTACACGGATTACATCTTCGCGTTCGAAATCGCGGGTCTGGTGCTGCTGGTCGCCATCATCGCGGCGATCTCGCTCACGATTCACGACAAGAAGGATAAGAAGACCCAAACGGTCAGCCAGCAGGTCAAGGTGCGTCGTCAGGATCGCGTGCGTCTCGTGAAGATGCAGGCGGAAACGCAGTCGCCCGACGCCATGACCGAGCCGCCCGTCACCGGCAACATCGGTGCGGGCACGGTGGACAAAACAAGGGCTGAGATTAGGAGATAAGAAAATGTTGAGTCTTGCCCATTACCTGGTGCTCGGCGCGATCCTGTTCGCGATCAGCATCGTCGGTATCTTCCTGAACTGCCGCAACGTCATCATCATCCTGATGGCGATCGAACTGATGCTGCTCGCGGTGAACACGAATTTCGTCGCGTTCTCGCACTATCTGGGCGACGTGCACGGCCAGATCTTCGTGTTCTTCGTGTTGACCGTGGCCGCGGCCGAAGCCGCCATCGGTCTCGCGATTCTCGTGACCCTGTTCCGCAGTCTCGACACGATCAACGTCGAGGACCTCGATCAGCTCAAAGGTTAATCACAGGATAGGCTGTTATGTCCACGACACTCAACGAAAACCTCCTGCTCGCGGTTCCCCTGGCGCCGCTGGCTGGCTCGCTTATCGCAGGTCTGTTCAGCAAGGTAGTGGGACGCAAGGGCGCGCACAGCATCACGATCCTAGGCGTTTTCGTCTCCTTCATCCTCTCGGCGATCGTCTACAATGACGTGCTCCACGGCGCGAGCTTCAACGCCACCGTGTACGCGTGGATGAGCATCGGCAATCTGAAGATGGAAGTCGGCTTCCTGGTCGACTCGCTCACGGCCATGATGATGGTCATCGTGACCTTCGTCTCGCTGATGGTGCACATCTACACGATCGGCTACATGGCGGACGAAGAGGTGGGTTACGAGCGCTTCTTCTCGTACATCTCGCTGTTCACGTTCTCGATGCTGATGCTCGTGATGAGCAACAACTTCCTGCAACTGTTCTTCGGCTGGGAAGCGGTGGGTTTCGTGTCGTATCTGCTGATCGGTTTCTACTTCACGCGTGAGAGCGCGATCTATGCCAACATGAAGGCGTTCATCGTGAACCGCGTGGGCGACTTCGGCTTCCTGCTCGGCATCGGCCTGATTCTCGCGTTTGCCGGTTCGCTCAACTACACCGACGTGTTCGTGCAAAGCGACACGCTCGCCACGATGAGCTTCCACGGTACGAGCTGGGGCCTTCTGACGGTCGCGTGCATCTGCCTGTTCATCGGCGCGATGGGTAAGTCCGCACAGTTCCCGCTGCACGTGTGGCTGCCCGACTCGATGGAAGGCCCGACGCCGATCTCCGCACTGATTCACGCGGCGACCATGGTGACGGCCGGCATCTTCATGGTGACGCGCATGTCGCCGCTGTTCGAGCATTCGGATGCGGCACTGTCCTTCGTGACGGTCATCGGGGCGATCACCGCGCTGTTCATGGGCTTCCTGGGCGTCGTGCAGAACGACATCAAACGCGTGGTGGCTTATTCCACGCTCTCGCAGCTCGGGTACATGACGGTCGCGCTCGGCGTGTCGGCATATCCGGTCGCCGTGTTTCACCTTGGCACGCACGCGTTTTTCAAGGCGCTGCTGTTCCTCGGCGCGGGCTCGATCATCATCGGTATGCACCACGATCAGGACATGCGCAACATGGGCGGTCTGGCGAAGTACGTGCCGATCACCTGGATCACGTCGCTGCTCGGTTCGCTCGCGCTGATCGGCACGCCGTTCTTCTCGGGCTTTTACTCGAAAGACTCGATCATCGATGCCGTGAAGCTGTCGCATCTGTCGGGTTCGGGCTTCGCGTACTTCGCGGTGGTGGCGAGCGTGTTCGTCACGGCGCTGTACTCGTTCCGCATGTATTTCCTCGTGTTCCACGGTCCGGAGCGTTTCCGCGGCCCGAAGCATCCCGATTCGCCGATGGGCCAGGCCGAAGCGCACTGCCACGACGACCACGGCCATGGCCACGGTCCGCACATCCCGCATGAAAGCCCGTGGGTAGTGACGCTGCCGATGATCCTGCTGGCGATTCCGTCGGTCATCATCGGCGCGATCATGGTCGGCCCGATGCTGTTCGGCGACTTCTTCTCACATGGTGTTGCATTCGACAAGGTCATCTTTATCAGCGAGCATCACGAAGCGCTGAAAGAAATGGGCGAGGAATTCCACGGCTGGTTCGCGATGGGCCTGCATTTGATCTCGGGTCTGCCGATGTGGCTCGCATTTGCGGGTGTGGTGGTCGCGTGGTTCTTGTACATGAAGCGTCCGGACCTGCCGCCGGTCATCGCGAGGACCTTCGGTCCGATCTACACATTGCTCGACAACAAGTACTACTGCGACAAGATCAACGAAGTCGTGTTCGCCAAGGGCGCCGTGGCGCTCGGCCGCGGATTGTGGAAAGAGGGCGATGTGGTCGTCATCGACGGCGTCGTTAACGGCAGCGCGAATTTCATGGCCTGGTTCGCCGGCGTGATCCGCTTCCTCCAGTCGGGCTACATCTACCACTACGTGTTCGCGATGATCATCGGTATGCTCGGTTTGCTGACGCTGTTCGTGACACTCGGCGGCAAGTGAGGAGGTGCGAGGACACATGAGCTCTTTTCCGATTCTCAGCGTTGCCATCTGGTTGTCGATCGTCTTCGGTCTGCTGGTTCTGGCGGTAGGCAATGATCGCAATCCGACGTCCGCGCGCTGGATTGCGCTGATCGGCTCTGTGCTTGGGCTGATCGTCACGATTCCGCTCATCACCGGCTTCGATAGCTCGACGACCGCGCTCCAGTTCGTCGAGCAATCGACCTGGATCGAGCGCTTCAACATCACGTATCACCTGGGCGTCGACGGCATTTCGATGTGGTTCGTCGTGTTGACGGCGCTCATTACTGTGATCGTCGTGATCGCCGGATGGGAAGTGATTACCGAGCGTGTCTCGCAGTACTTCGCCGCGTTTCTGATCCTCTCGGGCATCATGATCGGCGTGTTCTCGACGGCGGACGGCCTGCTGTTCTATGTGTTCTTCGAGGCCACGCTCATTCCGATGTACATCATCATCGGCGTGTGGGGCGGCCCGAACCGTGTGTACGCGGCGTTCAAGTTCTTCCTGTACACGCTGGCCGGCTCGCTGCTGATGCTGGTCGCGCTGCTGTACCTGTACACGCAGACGCATACCTTCGATCTCGCGACGTGGCACGCAGCCAAGCTCGAGATGACGCCGCAGATACTGCTGTTCATCGGGTTCTTCCTCGCATTCGCCGTGAAGGTGCCGATGTGGCCGGTCCACACCTGGCTGCCGGATGCGCACGTGGAAGCGCCGACGGGTGGCTCGGTCGTGCTGGCGGCCATCATGCTGAAGCTCGGTGCGTACGGTTTCCTGCGCTTCTTGCTGCCGATCGCACCGGATGCGAGCCACTTCCTCGCGCCGGTCGTCATTATGCTGTCGCTGGTCGCGGTGATATATATCGGCCTGGTCGCGATGGTCCAGGCCGACATGAAGAAGCTGGTCGCATATTCGTCGATCGCGCACATGGGCTTCGTCACGCTCGGCTTCTTCATGTTCGGGCCGTCGAGCCAGCTCGCGGTCGAAGGCGCGATCATCCAGATGATCTCGCACGGCTTCGTTTCGGGCGCCATGTTCCTGTCCATCGGTGTGCTGTACGACCGCGTGCACTCGCGTCAGATCTCGGATTACGGCGGCGTCGTCAACGTGATGCCGAAGTTTGCCGCGTTCGCCATGCTGTTCGCGATGGCCAACTGCGGCCTGCCGGGCACCTCGGGTTTCGTCGGCGAGTTCATGGTGATTCTGGCGGCCGTGAAGTTCAACTTCTGGATCGGCTTCCTGGCCACGTTCACGCTGATTCTCGGTGCGGCCTACACGCTGTGGATGTACAAGCGCGTGTACTTCGGCGCCGTCGCGAACGACCACGTCGCGCATCTCGCGGACATCAACGGCCGTGAATTCCTGATGCTGGCCGTGCTCGCGATTTTCACGCTTTACATGGGCCTGTATCCGAAGCCCTTCACCGACGTCATGCACGAGTCGGTGGCAAACCTGCTTTCCCACGTCGCGCAGTCCAAGCTGCCGCTGGCTCAGTAACGCCATGCGGAGGAACTAAGAAATCATGCAAAACGCCCCTATGAGTATGTTGTTGCCGGACGGCATCCTGATGGCCGCGGTCTTCATCGCCTGGCTCAACGATACGGTCTTCGGCACCTATGGTCACCGCGGCACGTACGCGATCGCGCTGCTGTCCACGATCGTCGTCGGCATCTGGTTCGCCTTCACCGCGCTTAATCCGACGCCGGGTTACTTCTTCACGCGCATGTATATCGTCGATCCGTTCGCGAGCCCGATGAAGGCGGTAGTCTGCTTCGGCTACGCAGTATCGATCATCTACTCGAAGAAGTATCTCGAAGACCGCGACCTGTTCCGCGGCGACTTCTTCCTGCTCGGCCTGTTCTCCCTGCTCGGCCAGTGCGTGATGATCTCGGGCAACAACTTCCTCACGCTGTATATCGGTCTCGAACTGATGTCGCTGTCGCTGTATGCGGTCATCGCATTGCGCAAGGACGTGCCGCAGTCGAACGAATCGGCGATGAAGTACTACGTGCTCGGCGCGCTGGCATCGGGTTTCCTGCTCTACGGCATCTCGATGCTGTACGGCGCGACCGGTTCGCTGGAACTCGGCGAAGTACTGAAGGCGGTGGCGTCGGGCCACATCAACGACGCGGTGCTGCTGTTCGGCGTGATTTTCGTGGTGGCCGGCGTGGCGTTCAAGATGGGCGCGGTGCCGTTCCATATGTGGGTGCCGGACGTCTATCAGGGCGCGCCGACGGCCATGACGCTGCTCACCGGCGGCAGCCCGAAGGTCGCGGCGTTCGCGTGGGGCCTGCGTCTGCTGGTAATGGGCCTGTTGCCGCTTGCGGTGGACTGGCAGGAAATGCTGGTGATTCTGGCGGCATTGTCGCTGATCGTCGGCAATATCACGGGTATCGTGCAGCGGAACATCAAGCGGATGCTGGCGTACTCGGCCATCTCGAACATGGGCTTTGTGCTGCTCGGTCTGCTGGCCGGCGTGGTGGACAGCAAGGCGGACAGCGCGGCCGACGCCTATAGCTCGGCAATGTTCTACAGCATCATCTATCTGGTGACGACGCTCGGTTCGTTCGGTGTGGTCATGCTGCTCGCGCGTCGCGACTTCGAAGCCGAGATGCTCGACGACTTCAAGGGCCTGAATCAGCGCAGCCCGGTGTTCGCGTTCGTCATGATGATCATGATGTTCTCGCTCGCCGGCATCCCGCCGACAGTCGGCTTCTACGCCAAGCTCGCCGTGCTCGAAGCGACGATGAACGCCGGCCTCACGTGGCTTGCGATTCTCGCCGTGCTGACGTCGCTGGTGGGCGCGTTTTACTACCTGCGTATCGCCAAGCTGATGTACTTCGACGCACCGCAGGACGCATCGCCGATCGTCGCTGGCGGTCTGAATCGCTCGTTGCTTGCATTCAATGGTCTCGCTGTGCTCGTGCTCGGCCTGGTGCCGGGTCCGCTGATGTCGGCATGCCTGCAAGCGATCACGCATACGTTGCCGCTGTAATGTCGGCGGCAGGTTGGTTCCTCGTATTGTTGGCGCTGGTCGGCGCCAACGTGCCGTTTCTGAATCAGCATCTGTTCGGCGTCGTGCCCGTGCCGCTCCCCGCGGCGGAGCGCAACAAGGCGCCGAAAAAGAACGCTTGGCTCCGGATCGGCGAATTGATCGTTTTTTACTTCGTGGTCGGCACGCTCGGCTTCATGCTCGAAGCGCGCGCCGGTAACCGTTTCGATCAAGGATGGCAGTTCTATGCCATCACGTTCAGTCTCTTCGTGGTGTTGGCCTTTCCCGGCTTCACCTATCAATATCTCGTCAAATGCCGCTGACGGCATCTGCGATCAGATTGCCATCTGCGGCCCGTTTGTCTTCAAGCATAGGGTTCAAGATGGCAGACCAGCACACCTTTCCCGGTAATGACGACGGCCTGATCGAAAAGAAGGTCGATATCACCACGCTCCACGAGGGCAAATTCCTCACGTTCAAGCGCGACACCGTCGAATTGCCGGATGGCACGCAGGCGTATCGCGAATTCGTCACGCATCCCGGTGCGGTGATGATCCTGCCGGTGTTCGACGATGGCCGTGTGCTGCTGGAGCGGCGGTTCTGCTATCCGGTCGGCCGTTTACTGCTGGAGTTTCCGGCCGGCAAGCTCGATCCGAATGAGGACGAACTGACCTGCGCCAAGCGCGAATTGCAGGAGGAAACCGGCTATACCGCGCGTGAGTGGACATTCCTGACGCGGATTCATCCGGTCATCTCCTATTCGACCGAGTTCATCGACATTTACCTCGCGCGCGGCCTCACGGCGAGCCTGCCAAGCTTGACGACGGCGAATTCCTCGAAACCTTCATCGCGGATGCCGAGCAGTTGATGGCCTGGGTGAAGGACGGCAGTATCAGCGACGTGAAGACGATCATCGGCGCGTTCTGGCTGGAGAAGCTGATGGCGGGGGAGTGGAAAGCCTGAGCGAGTTCGTTGCAAATTCCGTAGAAGCGGCCCGCGTGAGCCGCTTCGGTCATTTTGCCGCGACCGAACGCGCCGAGTCGGGCGAACGGCTAGAATGCCCTGTTAGCCTGCGGAGCGCGAAATCGGCGGAAGTCGGCGGCTGCCAATCAACAGTCAATTTCGCACGATCGTTCAAAACATGCAATTTTGAGATACACTCAACTCAAGCCCCATTAGCATGAAGGTTCTCGATTTAAAGTGCTCGCACGAATACCGCTTCGAAGGCTGGTTTGCCTCGACGGAAGAGTTCGAATCGCAGTTGTCGCGCAAGCTGGTCGTATGCCTGATGTGCTCGACGACCGAGGTGAGCCGTATGCCGTCCGCGCCGCGTCTGAATCTGACGACGTCGCCACGCGGTGAGCCGGTGCCGGAGGTTGCGCAGGCAAAGGCGCGAACGCAGGCTCTGGCCGCCGGCCTCCCAGACGCGCAGGCATTGCAGGCGCACGCGTTGAGCTTCATGCGCGAGTTGATCGACAGGACCGAGAACGTGGGCGAGCGTTTTGCCGAAGAGGCGCGGCGTATCCACTACAATGAAGCGCCGACGCGCAACATTCGGGGCGTCACGACGCCCGAAGACGCGCATGCCTTGCTGGAAGAAGGGATCGATGTGATGCCGTTGCCTGTTCCGGATGCCCTGAAGGAGCCGCTGCAGTAATCGCCCGACGCGGCGTTTCCTCCGGCCCGGCGCGGGCCATGTGAGGAGACACTGCGCATGGATCTGAACTACTCCCCTGCGGACGACGCGTTTTGCGCCGAAGTCCGCGCCTGGCTCGAGGCTCATTTGCCGCACGCGTTGCGCGCCAAGGTGCTCGAGCACAAACGCCTTTCCCGCGACGACTATTCGAGCTGGCACAAGCTGCTGGGCGTACACGGCTGGTCCGCGCCCGCATGGCTGAAAGAACACGGCGGCCCCGGCTGGGACGCCACGCAACCGCATATCTGGGATGAAGAATGCGCTCGCGCAGGCGCGCCCGCCGTGATGCCCTTCGGCGTATCGATGGTTGCGCCCGTGTTGATGAAATACGGCACCGACGCCCAGAAATCCCGTTATCTTCCGCGTATCCTCGACGGCAGCGACTGGTGGTGCCAGGGCTATTCCGAACCCGGCGCAGGCTCCGATCTCGCGTCGCTGCGCACCCGCGCCGAGCGTCACGGCGACCACTATGTCGTGACCAGCCAGAAGACCTGGACGACGCTTGGCCAGCATGCCGACATGATCTTTTGCCTCGTGCGTACGGATCCGCAGGCGAAGAAGCAGGAAGGCATCTCGTTCTTGCTGATCGATGTGAAGACGCCCGGCATCACCGTGCGGCCGATCATCACGCTGGATGAGGATCACGAGGTCAACGAAATTTTCTTCGATAACGTCGAGGTGCCGCTCGGCAATCTGGTCGGCGAGGAGAATCGCGGCTGGACCGTCACCAAGTATCTGCTCGGACACGAACGCACGGGCATCGCGCGGGTCGGGCAGTCGAAGCGCGAACTGGCGTTTTTGAAGCGGCTTGCGTCGGATCGCACGAAGAACGGCAAACCCCTTTTACTCGATCCGCTGTTCGCCGCCAAAGTCGCCGCGCTCGAGATCGAACTGATGGCGCTCGAAGTGACGGTGCAGCGTGTGGTGGCGAGCGAGGGTGCAGGGAGGGAACCGGAAGCGTCGATGCTCAAGATCAAGGACACCGAAGTGCAACAGGCGTTCACCGAGCTGATGGTCGAAGCGATCGGCCCGCAGGCCGCGGCGTTCGATCCCGCGTTTCTCGAAGGCGAACGCGAGTACAGGGCGACCGGCGACGATGACGCCGCGCCGCGCGCCGCGTACTACTTCAATTTCCGCAAGACCTCGATCTATGGCGGGTCGAACGAGATTCAAAAGAACATCATCGCGCAGATGATGATCGGACTGTGAGGAGCGGCGCATGGACTTCGATTTCACCGACGAGCAATGCCAGTTTCGCGACGCGCTGCGCCGCTATCTCGACAAGGAATACGATTTCGACGCGCGCCAGAAGATCGTCGCATCCGATGCGAGCGTCGATGCCGCACACTGGCGTGCCTTTGCCGACTTCGGCATGTTCGCGTTGCCGGTGCCGCAAGCGCAGGGCGGTTTCGACTGCGGCGCGGTCGATATGCTCGTCGTCATGCAGGAACTGGGGCGGGCGCATGTCGTCGAGCCGTACTGGGCGACGGCAGTGGGCATCGAAGCCTTGCGGCTCGGCGCGATGAACGATCTGCTCGAGTGCGCGGCGCACGGCGAGCTTCGTCTGTCGGTTGCGTTAAATGAACCGCATGCGCGCTATGAGTTGTCCGATCTGCGCATGACCACCCGCGCGCATAAACGGCGCTTATACGCTCGATGGCGTGAAGTCGATGGTTCAGCACGGTGTGCAAGCCCATTGCTGGATCGTGCCGGCGCGTATCGAAGGCCAAATCGAACTGTTTCTCGTCGAGCGGCAGGCGCGTGGTGCGCAGGTCACCGAATACCGCACCATCGACGGCCAGCGTGCCGCGCCGCTCACCTTCCGCGACACGTCTTGCAGGCCGGGGCGCGGTGACGCTAGAACGCATCGCCGATTACGCGACCTTCCTGCTGTGCGCCGAAGCACTTGGCGCGCTCGATGCGTTCAATCGCGCAACCGTCGAGTACACCAAAGAGCGACAGCAGTTCGGCGTGCCGATCGCGTGTTTCAGGCGCTGCAGCATCGCATGGTCGATATGCTGATTCACACGGAGCAGGCGCGTTCCATCGTCTGTCTCGCGGCCGCGCGTCTGGCGAGCGACGATCCAGCCACCCGCGCGCAGGCCGTTTCGGCGGCGAAAGCCCGGGTCGGACAGGCGTCGCGCTTCGTCGGCCAGCAGGCCCGTGCAGTTGCACGGCGGCATGGGCGTGACCAACGAACTGCCGGCGGCGCACTGGTTCAAGCGCCTGTCGATCATCCAGAAACTCGTCGCGTCGCGTGCGTTTGCGGCGAGTCTCGAACCTCGCACCTTGATCCGCGGCCATCGCCAGCGTCTACTGCTTCATTGTTTTTTTTGCCTTTCTCCTTGTACGTGCACTCTATAACACCTGACAAGCACTAAAAGACCGAAACGATGCGCAGAGCGGACGGCTACACCGAATTGATGTTCATGATGACCACGCTGGATAACTTGGTTCCGGCCAATCACCCGCTGCGACCGATTCGGCTGTGGTTGAACGAGGCGCTCACTCGCATGGACGCGGTCTTTTCGCGGATGTATGAGAGCGCCGCGAGGGGGGGTCGTCCGAGCATCGCGCCGGAGAAGCTGATTCGCGCACTGCTGTTGCAAGTGCTGTATTTGATTCGAAGCGAACGCATGTTGATAGAGCAAATCTTCTACAACCTGCTGTTTCGCTGGTTC
>LFLF01000237.1 GCA_001184395.1 Candidatus Paraburkholderia calva
CAACGCCGCCTGACCAAAGAAAACCATACGCAAAATCCTAGATGTAAGTCGCGCTTCCCACGCCAGCAGATTTGCAGCGCTAGGCAACATTCATGCGCATGCCTGTGCGCTCAAATTGGCGCTTACGGATCTTCGATGTCGCAGAGAATCAAAAAGGTGTTCGGCTCCTCACACGCTTCTTCGAACGTGATCGGCGTTCCGGGTTCAGGATCGACGCGATTGATCCATTCGACAAACGGTGCTTTAGGGAGCACGACCGCGACGGCGCGGTTCGTGACGAGAAGCGGGGTAAGAGGCATGGCGAGCTACTCGGTTGAATGAGATTCTCGCCATCCTAAACGGAACCGACGATCAGGCAGTCGCGGCCTGCTGACTCATCATGTTCAACTCGACGGCCTCCGCGACTTCGATGCCATCGATCGCTGCCGAATAAATGCCGCCCGCATAGCCCACGCCCTCGCCCGCCGGATACAGACCGTCGACGTTCACGCTCTGATAATCGTCCTTCCGGCGCACGCGCAACGACGACGATGTGCGCGTTTCGACGCCGGTCAACACGACGTCGTGCATCGCGAAACCTTTGATCTTCTTGTCGATTTCCGGCAGCCCTTCGCGGATCGCTTCGATCACGTAATCTGGTAATGCGGTGCTGAGGTCGGTCGGCTTCACACCCGGCTTATACGACGGAACGACCGACCCGAGCGAAGTCGATGCACGCCCCGCAATGAAGTCGCCGACGAGCTGACCCGGCGCACAGTAATCGCCACCGCCAAGTTCGAACGCCCGCTCTTCCCAGATACGCTGAAAGTCGATGCCGGCGAGCGGGCCGCCCAGGTAATCTTCCGGCGTAATCCCCACGACGATGCCCGCGTTCGCATTGCGTTCGGCGCGCGAATACTGGCTTATGCCGTTGGTGAAGACGCGCCCCGACTCGGACGTCGCAGCGACCACGGTGCCGCCGGGGCACATGCAGAAGCTGTAGACGGAGCCTCCGTTGCTGCAGTGATGCACGACCTTGTAGTCCGCAGCGCCGAGGCGTTCGTGCCCGGCGAATGTGCCAAAGCGCGCCCGATCGATCACACCTTGCGGATGCTCGATACGAAACCCGAGCGAGAACGGCTTCGCTTCCATGAAGACGCCGCGCTCATGAAGCATCTTGAAGGTATCGCGCGCGCTGTGTCCGACTGCCAGCACAACGTGATCGCAACAGAGTGTCTCGCCGGTCGAAAGTTTGAGCGCACTTTGCCGTTATCGATGTCGATATCGTCGACGCGCTGCTGGAACCGCACTTCTCCACCAAGCTGGTGAAGAATCTGCGCGCGCATCTTCTCGACCATGCTGACGAGTCGAAACGTGCCGATATGCGGGCGGCTCAAAAACAGGATGTCTTCCGGCCCGCCCTTGACGAACTCGTCGAGTACCTTGCGGCCGTAGTGTTTCGGGTCTTTGATCTGGCTGTAGAGCTTGCCGTCCGAGAACGTGCCGGCGCCGCCTTCACCGAACTGCACGTTCGATTCGGAGTTCAGTTCGTTTTTGCACCACAGGCCCAGGTGTCTTTCGTACGCTCGCGCACGGCCTTTCCGCGCTCGAGGATAATCGGGCGGGCGAAAGCCCATCTGCGCGAGAATCAGACCCGCGAACAGTCCACACGGCCCCATACCGATGACGACCGGCCGCAACTGCGTGGAATGCTCCGGCGCACGAGCGACGAAGCGATAGGCCATATCCGGCGTCACGCCGCAATTCGGATGGGGTTTCGCCTGAAGGCGTTTGAGGACAGCGGCTTCGTCCGTCAATTCCACGTCGATGATGTACGTGAGCTTGATGTCTGCTTTTTTGCGTGTGTCGTACGCGCGACGGAAGACTTCGTAGCAAACGAGCTCCTGTGCGCTGACACCGATTTCCTTCAATCGCGCGATCACGGCAGGCTCGACGGCCTCATCAGAATGATCGAGCGGGAGCTTGATTTCGCTTAGAGTAGCATGGGGAGATTGGGCGGTCTTGTGCCGCGCACGCAAATGAGGATAGGACGAGGAGCGATTTTAGCGCGTCGGGAACGGCATCCCGATTCACGCTTCGCGCGCGGATGCGTGTTCGGCGCGTCAACGCAAAAAGCCCCGACGCTGCGAGTCGGGGCTTTTTGTTTTACGGCATGGAGGAGCCTGACGATTACCTACTTTCACACGGGCGATCCGCACTATCATCGG
>LFLF01000238.1 GCA_001184395.1 Candidatus Paraburkholderia calva
ACGAAGTGAATCCGCAGCATACGCTCCCAACCCATCGGCGGACGACCGTTGCCGTGTTTCGGGTAATAGGGTTCGATTACCGCACACAGTTCGGTCCACGGAACGATCGTGTTCATCGTGTCAAGCAACTCGTCGCGTCGCGTGCGTTTGCGGCAAGTCTCGAACCCCGCACCTTGATCCGCGGCCATCGTCAGCGTCTGCTGCTTCATCGTCGTTTGCCTTTCTCCTTGCACGTGCGCTCTATAACACCTGACAAGCACTAATGGTGGACTTGATCAGCGTTGCCTTAAAAAGCGTCTAACTCCAACTCGGCCGCTAGGGTTTATCCGAAAAAGCTACTCACTTCAACGTATCAACGGCTGACCTCAGCTAACCAGACAGGGTAGCGCTCTACCTCCGCACTAAGCCAATAGTTTTGCCTAATTATATTAAGGCCGCACTATATTAAGTTAAGGCCGCACGTTTAGGTTAAACGCCGTACAACCAGCGTCCGGACCTCCAGCGGCGGAATCCAAGCAAAGCCGGTCATTATGACTTGCCCGCAGACTGAGACCTATTCTCTTTCAGTCAGTAAAGGTTGAGAAATGCACCTTGACCTCGGCTACTTGTTTAGCAGAGGGCAAGTCAACCACACAATACGTATTCGTAAATCAAAAAACGAAATGATACGTAAACCGGCTGGCTTGTCCAGCTACATCGTGTAACTTCTATCTTTGATGCGATAAGCCGCGAGGCGGGCGGGCGAACGGCTTGCTCAAGATGCGTAAATCGACGCCGGAGTTTGGTGCCAATGCGATGACGTCATCGCATTCTTGTCGCTGATTGGATGAGTCATCGAAAGCTGCGTGGCGAAATGAATGTCTCGATGGATAAAATGGATAAAGACCAGTACATGATTGAGCCGCCACAGGATTTCAATGACCCGGAGGAAGTAGAGGAGCACTACAAGGAACGCCAGGTAGAAATTCGCGTTCAGCCTGATAATAAAGGGGTGTTTCATTACAAAAAACGCACAGCTACAGGTGGTGGATTTTTTCTACGGATGTCAGAAATGGACACGCCGTGGTCGATGCAGAACGTCAACAATTCCGATATGTTCTTCATCGCGTTGCCGACCGGCGGTAACGTGTCTTGGAAGGTGGATGGGACGTGGTCCTCCCCACCTTCTATATTCATCTTGGACAATTTATCGATAGAAGAAGCGAAATACAGCACGGGGACTCGCCTGGATACAGTCGTTATTCCGGCCGCTACGCTTCATGCTGATCTCGCGTCTTTGACGGGAAGTCCCTGTCACAAGCGACTGCAGTTTGACTCGGATGCGCCCTTGGGGCCAGATGACGCTGCGACGCTCATGCATATCGCAGCTGCGGTAAAGGTTGGTTTGTTAGGTGAATCGGTTATGAACTCAAGTCCCATCGCGGCGAGCTACCTCCGGCAAGCGATGACAACGGTGATTTTGCAGGGCGCGCGACACAATTACAGCAATTTCCTTCGTTCGATTCCGTCGGATGTCACACCCGCGCGTATAAAGCGCGCTATCGAATACATGTACGCGAATGCGACCAAACCAATTCGGCTTCCCGAAATTGCAGAGGCTGCTGCGCTTAGCGTTAGGGGACTTCAGGCGGGATTCATGCGCCACAAAAGACTCACTCCAATGGAATTCCTACGCAACGTGCGCTTGGAACGTGTCCGAGAAGATTTACGAAATCCGCTCGTGACTGGCAGTTGTGAGCAGATCGCTTCGCGTTGGGGCTTCACTAATTTCTACCGGTTCTCTCAGGCTTACTTAACCGCCTTTGGTGAGTCTCCTCGCTTAACATTCAGGCGCCATCGATAGCGCTTTTGGAGCTAAAGTTGGAAGTGGTGTATGGGGGGTAGTTGAGGCAGGAAATTGAAGGCGGTGGTGGTTTCAGCTGAGAATCTGATTGTCGAAGTCGGAAACCAGCGAACAACAAAACCATCCACCATAAGCAAGGATACGGAAAAAACGGTCATGGGTCTATCGGGAGCCGGCCTCGGGCTGGACGACCTGATCCGTCAAGGGGCGCAGCAAGTAATTCAGCAAGCGATTGAAGCGAAGCTGGCAGAGCTACTTGCCCAAACGCGAGGTATTGACGGCGACCGGGCCGATTCCCGTGAAGGTGCCAAAGGTACGCGATCGATCAGGATCAGGGGT
>LFLF01000239.1 GCA_001184395.1 Candidatus Paraburkholderia calva
TCCGGCGCGAAGCTCGGACGACCCCCCTCGCGGCGCTCTCATACATCCGCGAAAAGACCGCGTCCATGCGAGTGAGCGCCTCGTTCAACCACAGCCGAATCGGTCGCAGCGGGTGATTGGCCGGAACCAAGTTATCCAGCGTGGTCATCATGAACATCAATTCGGTGTAGCCGTCCGCTCTGCGCATCGTTTCGGTCTCAGTGTCGTTCGATTCCTTGATTCAACGTTTGCCCCGCCCAGTTTGCCCCTTCCAATCAGATCACCCGCGTAAGATGACCCGCGTAGAGGGTATTTCAATAGCCTGCTAGGCGAGTCGATTGGTAATGAAGCGCCATTGTGCATCGGTCACGGGCGTGATCGACAAGCGGTTGCCGCGCGCGAGCACTTGCATGTCCGCGAGTTCGGCATGCTCGCGCAACGCGGCGAGCGAGATGAGCGGCGTCTTCTTCACGTATTTCACGTCGACGAGCATCCAGCGCGGCGTTTCATGCGTGGATTTCGTATCGTAGTAGTAAGGCGACTTGGGATCGAACTACGTGGGATCCGGATAAGCGGTCGAGCAGACCTTGGCGATACCCGCGATGCCCGGTTCCGCGCAACTCGAGTGATAGAACAGCACGCCGTCACCGATTTGCCCGTCACCGATTTGCATCTGGTCGCGCATGAAGTTGCGCGCCTGATAATTGCGCACGCCTGTCCACGGCAGGATTTTTTTCGGCGCGTGCACGAGATGATCGATGCTCGCTTCGTCCGGTTCGGACTTTATCAGCCAGTAACGCATGGTCGTGTGCTGAGGGGCAGGGCAAATGAAAACGGCATCGGAAAACCGATGCCGTTAAATGGGTCCCCGCCATAGCCGCTATAGCCGGCATCCTGAACCTGAATTCAAGATTGATCGCGGGAAGCAACACTTCGGGTACATCGGACTAGCGACGCGCGCGCCCGTGCTGCAAGGTTCCGCAACCGTGCCAATGTAGCCTTGGTTCAAGGAATATATGACCTTGGCGAACCAGGCAGGGAACTATCACTGTACATCAATCGTGTGGGCATTGCAGCCCCCAGGCAGGTGTTGCGACGGTATCTTTTTGAGCGCCGGTGAGCGCCGATTGACGCTCGTGTGGGACGCTCAGTGCGTCTCGTATTGCGCATGCGCAATGACCGCGCCGAGCTGCTCGTTCATCGAATGCATGGTGCGGCAGATTTCCTGGGCGGGGAAGGTCTCGCCGTGACGTACGCTGTCCTGCAGCTTAAGCAATTCCGACGCCAGCGAGAGCGCCGCCACGACTGCGATGCGATCGGTGCCGCGCATGCTGCTCGCGTTGCGCACCTTGTTCATTTCTGCGTCGACGCGCGCGACGGCTTCGCGCAATGCGCCTTCGGTTTCCGGCGAACACGCGAGCCGGTACGACTGCCCGAGAATGGATACTTCGATCTGCTTGGTCGTCATGCCTTCTCTCCGTGATGATGCTCGCCGTTCATTTCCGCATGCGCGTGTTTATGCTCGTGTGCGGCAGATTCGGTTTCGAGGAGATCGAGCTGATTGTCGGACTCAGCGTGTTGCGCGGATTTCCCGCGCGGCAATTTTTCGAGGATCGCGTTGAGGTGCACTTGCGCGTCGTCGATTTTGGCGAAGAGCGAATCGCGCTCCGCTTGCAGTGCGTCGCGTTCCTGACGCATCTGCACGAGTTCGGCTTGCACGTTGGCGTGATCGACGCGTAGTTGTTCGATTTGTGCTTCAAGTGCCTGACGCGCCTGATTATGGCGCTCGCTGATCTGGATCAGCCGGCCGATGTTTCCTGACAGTGATTCGAGTTCGTTGAGCATGTGCTGCGTCCTCTAGCAGGCTATTGAAATACCCTCTACGCGGGTCATCTTACGCGGATCATCTGATTGGAAGGGGCAAACTGGGAGGGGCAAACGTTGAATCAAGGAATCGAACGACACTGAGACCGAAACGATGCGCAGAGCAGACGGCTGCACCGAATTGATGTTCACGATTACCACGCTGGATGACTTCGTATTTGGTTCGAAGCGAACGCATGTTGATAGAGCAAATCTTCTACAACCTGCTGTTTCGCTGGTTCGTTGGACTCGCGATGGACGATGCGGTTTGGGACCACTCCACTTTCAGTAAGAATCGTGACCGACTGATGGTTCATGATGTCATTGTCAGTC
>LFLF01000240.1 GCA_001184395.1 Candidatus Paraburkholderia calva
GCCGTCCGCTCTGCGCATCGTTTCGGTCTCAGTGTCGTTCGATTCCTTGATTCAACGTTTGCCCCGCCCAGTTTGCCCCTCCCAATCAGATCACCCGCGTAAGATGACCCGCGTAGAGGGTATTTCATTTCAATAGCCTGCTAGAGAGAGATTCATGAGCCATCGCCCCGCACCGACCGACATCGACATTCATCCGCTCATCGCCGGACGCTGGAGCTCGCGCGCTTATGCCGCCGACAAGCCCGTCGCGCATGAGGACGTAGTCGCGTTGCTGGAAGCCGCGCGCTGGGCTCCGTCGGCTTATAACGTACAGCCGTGGCGCTTCGTCGTGTTCGAAAAGAGTGCAGATTCTGCCGCATTCGAGCGCGCATTCGCCACTTTGGTGCCTTTCAATCAATCGTGGAATGCAAATGCGCAGGTGTTGTTTGCTGTGCTCGCAGATACCCTGACCGCGAAGGGCACCGCAAACCCGACCGCCGCCTACGATGCAGGCGCTGCCGCCATGGCGCTGCTACTTCAGGCGCATGCCAAGGATCTCGCCGCGCATTCCATGAGCGGCTTCGACGCCAATGCGTTTCGCGAAGCGTTCGCGATTCCCGAACGCTTCACGCCAATCGCGATGATCTCGGTCGCGCATCATGGCGACGCGAAGGGCCTGCCCGAAGCGCTGGCCGAACGCGAGCAGGCGCCGCGCGCACGTCTGCCGATGGGCGATCTCGCGCATTTCGGCGCGTGGACGCAGGCTGGCTGAAACTCGCGCATGTCTTGTTCTGCCCGGCATTCTACTTTGCGGAACGCCGGACGCTTCGGACCGTTCTACGTATGCTTCGAGGATCGACGTCATCACGCCTGCGCGCTTTTTGAGGCACGCTAGAGCAGCGATTCACTCACTCGAGGACATTCGACATGAATCAGCCGGTCAGGAGTTTGGATATTCCGAGCCTTAGGGGGAAAGGTCAGCGACGAGGAATAGCAGGTGCGTTGCGACCTAGCCGCGTGTTATCGGCTCGTCGCGATGTATGGCTGGACCGATTTCATCTTCATCACCTGACCGCTCGCTTGCCGGGACGCGCTCATCTGTTTCTGATCAACCCTATGGGCTGATGTTTGACGAGATCACCGCTTTGTCGATCGTGAAGATCGATCTCGACGGCAACAAGCGCGACGATTCTCCGTTTCCTGTGAATCGCGCGGGCTTCATCATCCACAGTGCGATTCACTCGGCGCACGAAGATGCGCAATGCGTGATGCATACGCATACGCGCGCCGGCACGGCCGTGAGCGCGCAGGAAGAAGGCTTGTTGTCGCTGTCGTAACATGCGTCACTCGTGCTCGGCTCGATCGGCTATCACGATTACGAAGGCATCGCCACGCGGCCGGACGAAGTGCCGTGGCTCAGGCGAGCCTCGGCGACAAGAGCTTCCTGATGCTGCTCAATCACGGTCTGCTGACGGTGGGCGCAACCATTGCCGAGGCGTTTCCCAACATGTATTACTTCGAGACCTCGTGCCAGATTCAGATTGCCGCGCAGGCGGGCGGTGGCAAGCTGCTGCAGTGGATCAGGAGACGATCGACCTGAACGTGAATGCAACCACGGTAAGCGGCGGACGTCAAGCGCTCGTCGAAATGGTGTGGTTGGCGCTGCGACGCAAGCTCGACCGCGCGAACAGCGACCACGCGACCTGAGATCCCACTTCGTAATTGTTTGCAAACAAAACCTGTTCTGAGATCTTCGCTAAATGACTGATTCTTATGATTTGTTTTGAGAAGTAACGAGTGAATGCAGACAATTAAAGTTGGACTAGCCGACAAGAGGTTGCGACTGCGATTTGCAAAGAAAACCTGTTCCAGCCAAAGTTGAACTCGCGAAATAGCACTCGCTTTCCGCACTTACGTCCACGGCCTCGACTGCCTTACCCTCACTTTGTCGATTAGCAGTGGCAGGTTCGGGTGCCTTTGCTCTTGACGGTTCTGACCGGGCCGATGACTTTGGTTAATTAGCCGATCCTGAACAATTCCTAAAGCTTTATCCCACCAAGCACTCCAGCCCAAACCATGTTGAGCGAATTGCAGGAAGCAGGCATATTAACGCTTAAATCCTGCATTTTTCGACGAGGTGCGGATG
>LFLF01000241.1 GCA_001184395.1 Candidatus Paraburkholderia calva
AGCCTTTCCAGCATCCCAGTGCTTTCCAATGCTTTGCGATCCAGCAATTCGGCCTCCAACGTCCGTTTCCAGACGTCAGATTACAAAATCGCCGACACGCGTCCACGGAAATCTGCGATGAACCAAATAAAAGCGTATGCCGTGGCGGTTCGTAACACCACGGCATACGCACAACCGAAAGCCGCATTGCGGTGCGTTTTTGCTTGTGCGGTCAGCGGTAGACGATCACGGGAATCTTCGTGTGCGTGAGCACACGCTGTGTTTCGCTGCCGATCAGCAAACTTCCCAGTCGGCGACGCCCGTGCGACGCTATCAGGATGACATCGCAGCCGTGCTGCTCCGCTGCATCGATGATGCCGATGTACGGCGCGGCGGCCACGCTCGTGATGCTGGTGCAGGAGACGCCGGCGCTTTGCGCCGCGCGCTCGACGGCACGCAGATGTTCGCGGGCTTCGCGCTCAGCGCGGGCGTGAAAGTCGTCGGGCGGCTCGACGGCGACATCGGCGAAAGGGGAATACGGATATTGCGGCAGGTGTACGCGGTGATGAGCACGCCGACGGATTGCGCAAGATCGATCGCACCGTCGATAGCCTTCTGTGAGAGATCGGAACCGTCGGTCGGAACCAGAATGTGCTTGAACATAGCACCCTCCTCTGGAGGTCGGGACATATATTCATTCTAGTCAGGCGGCGGGCCCGGGTGTAGGAGTGCTTCCCCGGCCTCGACTTCGCATCCAGAGACGTTGGCGTTGAGCCCGGAGGCCATTCAAGCGGAATCGCCGCAATGATCAATAGTCCGAATAATATGGGAATGCGCAACTATTCCCCCCCAATACCCCGCCTCGTTATAGGTGTGCTTAAGCAAATCCAGAAAAAAGCGCACACGCAACGGCAAATGCCTTCGCTGCGGAAACACCGCGTGAATGGGGCAGCGCGGCAAATGAATCGAGCACGCTCACGAGCCGCCCCTCACCGATGTCAATGCCCACTTCCCACCACGACCGCCACGCGATCCCGCGCCCTTCCAAACACCATTCGTGCAGCGCCGCACCATCGGAACACTGACACCTTGATGGTCACGACCTTGCCGTCATGCTGAAACACCTAGCCGCGCTGCTGATTCGCCGACACGCCCAGCGCCAGGCAATTGTGATGCGTGAGCACCGCGAGATCGCCGGGTTCGCCGCGCGACGCAAGATAATCGGGCGAAGCCACACACAACACGCGCCGGTTCTCGCCGAGCTTGAGCGACACCGGCGACAAATCCGGCAACTCACCTAGCCACACCGCGCAATCAAAACCCTCGTTGACGAGATCGACCATGCGATCGGTCAGATCGAGACTCACCGACACATCCGGATACCGCGCCGTGAATTTCGGCACCAGCGGCACAACGTGCCGCCGCCCGAAGCCCGCCGGCGCCGACACGCGCAGATACCCGCTCGCCTTCACGCCGCCCGCCGACACGCTGGCCTCGGCGTTCTGCATCTCCTCGATGATGCGTGGACAGTCCTCCAGAAACGCCGAGCCTTCGAAGGTCAGCGTGATCTTGCGCGGCGTGAGCACCAGCAGCTTGACGCCGAGCCGCTCCTCGAGCGCATCAAACCGCCGCCCGATCACGGCCAGCGCGATACCCTTCGTCTGCGCCACCGCCGACAGGCTGCCCTTGGCCGCGACCGCGGCGAACGTTTCTGTTTTACCTGCTTGAAGCGATCCATGCCCGTTTCTCGTCAATGACTCGTCCCGAGCACAGATTAGGTATGTAAAAGTAAAAGATCAAGTGATCATGATGCTCTTTTTCCATTACTTAGGGCAACGCTGATTAAGTCCACCGCTTGTGCTTGTCAGGTGTTATAGAGCGCACGTGCAAGGAGAAAGGCAAACGACGATGAAGCAGCAGACGCTGGCGATGGCCGCGGATCAAGGTGCGGGGT
>LFLF01000242.1 GCA_001184395.1 Candidatus Paraburkholderia calva
AAATCGTCCCGTGTTAGCGCGGCGCTGCCGTGGCCATTCGGCGAAATATCCGAAGGCAACTGAGATGTTGAAAAAGGATCGCGAGAGCCTGTTGGCGTTTTACGACTTCCCCGCTGAGCACTGGCAGCATTTGCGGACGACCAACGCGATCGAGTCGACGTTCGCGACGATCAAGATGCTCTAGCACGAGACGCGCGACCCTGCCCATGCGATGCAGTTTGTCACTTTTGCGACAACGGGCCATGCCTCAAGGTCAGCTGCCCGATCGAATGCCGAGAAGAGAATCTACCCATGCCGACCCAGGGTGCACCATGAAACCTTCAGCAGTGGTGCCTTGATCAGCCATCGCCGCACTGACCGCCGTGTCGCCGCTCGCACAAATCGAGCAGTTCGGCATTGGCTTCATCGTGCTGCCGGTCTGGCTCACTCATCAAGGCCTCGACACACAGCGCGCCAGCCTATTCGCCGCATCGTAATGGGCAGGCATGCTTGCGGGCCTGGTGACAGCCCCGGCAATCGTTGCGCGAATCGATGCCAAAAGAACGGTGTCGTTCGGCCTCGCGGCCAGTATCGCCGCTTTTTCAGCCGCAAACTGGCTGTCGTGGCCGCTCTGGATCGTTCCGGGCATCCTGACCGGACTGGGCATTGGTATACGCTGGATCGCCAACGAGTCGTGGTCGTATTGCCTCGTACCCAAGGAATTGATCGGCCGGGTGATCGGCATGCATGAGACGCTGATTGCGACAGCTGGTGTGATCGCACCGGCATTGGCTGCATGGTGCGGCCCATACGGACCCGTGACGGTTGTCGCCGGCTTGTCTTTTACATCTGCCGCAGCTGTCCCACTCTGGTTGACCACGTCGGGACACTTGATAAGTCCAGTCACACATGAGGTGACCGCTCGCAGAAGCGTCCGAACCACGCTAGTCAGCGCACTTGTATGCCTTGGCATGATAGTGGTGGCAGTAGGTGGAATCATCGATGGCGCGCTATATGGTCTCTTCCCACTGTATGCTGGTGCGCGTGGAATGAGTGGTACACAGGCAACCGTGCTGCTGTCATGCCTCGGCCTGGGCGGTGTGGCGCTGCAATTTCCAGTCGGCTGGATGGCCCACCGCACCGGTTTAGAATTCGCGGTGATTGTGTGCGCGACGACGAACACGCTGGCACTCGTCACGTTCGCGCTCGCCACGCCCATGATGTGGTTGTTTCCGACGAGCAGCCTCGTAGTCGGAGGCATGAATAGCGCGTTCCTCACACTTGGCATGTACGCTGCTGTGTGCAGCGAGAAGACTGCCTCATAAGGAACATGCGGCTAGTGTCGCTGGCATTCACAACAAGCTCGATCGTCGGGCCACTCGTCGCTAGCGTTGCGATGAAGGTGTTCGGAAACGCCGTATTGATGTGGCCGCTCGCGATCGCGAGTGGTGTGCTTGCCGTCTTTATGCTCGGCTTCTGTGAAGGAAAGCGTGAGCACTGACACCCTTCTCCTGCGAACTGAGAGGTGGTGGCCGCGCGAATTCGGACAGCCGGATTAAGGCAATGCTGATTAAGTCCACCGCTTGTGCTTGTCAGGTGTTATAGAGCGCACGTGCAAGGAGAAAGGCAAACGACGATGAAGCAGCAGACGCTGGCGAAGGCCGCGGATTAAGGTGCGGGGTTCGAGACTTGCCGCAAACGCACGCGACGCGACGAGTTGCTTGACACGATGAACACGATCGAGATTCGCCTCGAGCAGCGCCGTGGACGTCGGCGCGGATCTGGTGGAAATCTCTTCGCCGAGGTGGGGCGAGTGCTGCAAGCCAGCGGTATGAAGCTTGCCAGCGGCACCATGGTGGACACGACCTTGATCGCCGCCCGCAGCTCGACCAAGAACAAGGAGCAGGCACGCGACCCTCAGATGCATCAGACGCGCA
>LFLF01000243.1 GCA_001184395.1 Candidatus Paraburkholderia calva
GTGGCTCGAGGGCGTCCCCTTCAAGGACGGCGAACCAGTGCAAGACGATCAACCGGTTCAGCAGAAACTCGCCGCTTGAAATCGACTGTCGCGATACTGCTCATACACCACTCTTGACGCTAGCTCTGCATGCCGAACGACAGGGCAATAATGAACGCAAGCATCAGCGAGCCATTCTCCGCGACAAAAGTGGACAGCCCCGACAGCAAATGAACACTGGCGTCCATGTTCTCGGGCTTCACGCTCAACAGCAGGCGCGGCATCACTTTGGTCGCGATCAAGTAAAAAGCACCGCCGACACTCAGCATCAACATCGCGGGGTAAGTAATCGCGCCGATCATTTCCTTGCGCATGATCCTTTTCGCTTGATGACCTCAGCACCTCGCATGAGGGCGTCCGCAACCTTACCGCCTCGATTGCCAGTCGCGATGGTGGAGTGCTCGTCAAACGGTACCTACTGTTGGAGAATCACCGAGAACGCGCGTCCGTTATCGACCCCGGCGATACAGTCCTGAAGCACAATTGCCTCGATGCGGTCCGGCTTCTTGCCGCCGTCGCTATAGACTTCGTAGGAAGTCACCAGCGCTTGTCATTAGTAGAAGCGTCGCGAGGCTCTTATAGAGCTTCAATCGCTGCTTCACGCCAAACCCGCCCATACCAGACCTGGTCGATTGATTCCTTCGACAACGAAAACATGCTGGCTCCTATACAATGATGAGGCTGTCTTCGTCAAGACTGCACACTGCTTCTTCGCCCATGAATGGGTCAGCTGCTTCTTCATTGATCTTTTGGATCAAGTGTCGGCATTCGGTCAGTCCGCCCATTTCCTGCGCCCAGTAGGACCGCGCAGCTGATGAGCCGCCATCGTTATGGCGGTAGACATTAAGAAGTTGTTGGCTCGTCAGCACTGCTTCAGCTACTACCGTGCGGTCCACGATCCCCAAGCTACCGCACTTCGTGCAGTGAGGGTCTTTACCGGCGATATAAACGCCGGCGGGAACGCAGAACTCGCTGATGCGCTCGCGCAGATCGTCGGGTACTTCGCTCTTGAATTTCGAGAATGGCCGCTTGCACTTATCGCAGAGAACTGGCGCAAGTGATTGGTTCATAACACCAGTGAACAGGCTCGCGTCCGTCAGGCGGCGAATAGCATAACCAAGTCCGCGAGACGGTCGAATGTCGCAAAAACGTCTTTCGCGTATGTCGTTATCCACATGCCGTGACCAGTCATCGCCGCTTGAATTGCTGCCATTGTTGAAGACAGATCCCGCAATTCCCCGACTATCAAATATTCCGGGTCGAGTCGCATAAGGTTTGCGATGGATCGCGCCCACTCGCGCGCCACTTGTTCATCATCGTCCAGATCGCAGAGCAATGGCGTTTGTACCGCCCCTCAATCACGTACTCCAACGGCTGCTCGACAGTCATCAGATTAATTCGGCCGTCGTGCAACCGGAGAAGCGTCGAAAGAACGTAAGCGGTAATTTGAGCGCACAGGCACGCGCATGAATGTCGCCTAGCGCTGCAAATCTGCTGGCGCGGGAAGCACGACTTACATCTGGGATTTTGGTAAGCGCTAAAACGAGCACACCTATCTTCGTCGGCTTTTAAGAGCGACGAAGATAGGTGTGCGAGCTAGCGTCAAGAATGGTGTATGAGCAGCATCGCGACAGTCGATTTCAAGCGGCGAGTTTCTGCTGAACCGGTTGATCGTCTTGTACTGGTTCGCCGTCCTTGAAGGGGACGCCTTTGAGCCACAGCTTGATCTTTTCCAGTCCGTTGATACGGCGCCAGGTTTTTTCCGCCTCCTCGATCAACTTGAATGCCAGACCGAGGAAGGTCGGCCGCGACACGCAGTTACGCGTACGCGTCGTGCGATGACGTACCGTCGCGAACGTCGA
>LFLF01000244.1 GCA_001184395.1 Candidatus Paraburkholderia calva
GTCAAGCAACTCGTCGCGTCGCGTGCGCTTGCGGCAAGTCTCGAACCTCGCACCTTGATCCGCGGCCATCGCCAGCGTCTGCTGCTTCATCGTCGTTTGCCTTTCTCCTTGCACGTGCGCTCTATAATAACGGATCGACCACGCCCTGATACAGGAAGTAGCCCAGGCGGCCACGCACAGGCCGGTGGCAACCAGGTTCGCCGGCAGCGATCCGTGCAGTGCAGCGCCGGATGGAACGTGCGAGCAAGTCCTGCAACATGAAACGTCCGGCGCGCGTGCCCGCATCGATGGCGGTGAGGATGAACAGCGCTTCGAAGAGAATCGCGAGGTGATACCAGAACGCCATCATCGCTTCGCCGCCGATCACTTGATGCAGAATGTGTGCAATACCGACCGCCAGCGTCGGCGCGCCGTCCGCCTGCGCGATGATCGTAGTCTTGCCGACGCCTTCGCCTCGAGGTCAGCATGTCCGGCGTCAATGAAGCCCCAGCCGATACGGTCAGCGCGACCGCTTCCGGCGTCGTGCCGAACACGGCGGCGGGGCTGTTCATTGCAAAGTAGACGCCCGGTTTGGTCACGCAGGCCGCGACCAGCGCCATGATCGCCACGAACGATTCCATCAGCATCGCACCATAGCCGATGAAGCGCATGTTCACTTCGTTGTCGATCATTTTGGGTGTTGTGCCCGACGAGATCAGCGCGTGAAAGCCCGACACTGCGCCGCACACGATCGTGATGAACAGGAACGGAACAGATTGCTCGCCCACACCGGCCCGCTGCCGTCGACGAACTTCGTGGACGCGGGCATCTTCAGTTCGAGTGCGACGATCAGAATGCCGATGGCAAGACCGAGGATCGTGCCGATCTTGAGAAACGTGGACAGGTAATCGCGCGGTGCGAGCAGCAGCCACACCGGCAGCACCGATGTGACGAAGCCATAGCCGATCAGAATCCACACGAGTTGCACGCCGGTGAAGGTGAAGTACGGCGCAATCGCGGCCGACTCGGTGACGTGCCCGCCGAAGATGATCGCTAGCATCAGGCCGACGAAGCCGATGATCGACACTTTGCCGGTGCGCCCCGGCCGGATGTGGCGCGTGTAGAGGCCCATTAACAGCGCAATTGGAATCGTCGCGGCGACGGTAAACGTGCCCCACGGCGAATTCGTCAGCGCCTTCACGACGATCAGTGCTACTAGCACCGCGAGAATGATCACCATGATGAGGAACGCGCCGAACAGCGCGATCACGCCTGGCACGGTGTCAAGTTCCATCTTGATGAGATCGCCGAGCGAGCGGCTGTCGCGTCGCGTAGAAATGAACATGATGACAAAGTCCTGCACCACGCCCGCGAGAATCCACAGCATGCCGGGCGTGTAGCCCATCTGTGCGGCGAGCACCGGACCGACCAGCGGACCCGCACCGGCGATGGCCGCGAAGTGATGGCCGAACAGCACGTACTTGTTGGTCAGCACGTAGTCGAGGCTGTCATTGTGACGCACGGCGGGTGTCATACGCAGGCCGTCGAGTTGCAGCACCTTGCCTGCGATGAAGCGCGAATAGAAGCGATACGCGATGAGATAAACGCAGACCGCCGCAATGACGATCCACAGCGCGCTGACACGCTTACCGTGCGCGAGCGCAATGTGGTGCCGAATGCGAACGCGCCCAAGAGCGCGAGCGCGATCCAGACCAGGAATCCGGAAGCCCGATTCATGGAGTCTCCTAATGTGTTTATAGGTTTGAGCAGGGTCCAGGCTCTAGCAGGCTATTGAAATACCCTCTACGCGGGTCATCTTACGCGGATCATCTGATTGGAAGGGGCAAACTGGGAGGGGCAAACGTTGAATCAAGGAATCGAACGACACTGAGACCGAAACGATGCGC
>LFLF01000245.1 GCA_001184395.1 Candidatus Paraburkholderia calva
CGCGTCGCGTGCGCTTGCGGCAAGTCTCAAACCCCGCACCTTGATCCGCGGCCATCGCCAGCGTCTGCTGCTTCATCGTCGTTTGCCTTTCTCCTTGCACGTGCGCTCTATAACACCTGACAAGCACAAGCAGTGGACTTAATCAGCGTTGCACTAAGTCGCGTTTTCACGCCGCGCCCTTTCGGTCACGATCACGACAGGCCCTAAAATGTCGCGCATGGCGCACGTTCATCTGGCGTTCATCGGTCAATGGAAAACATGTTGAAAGTGAATAAACCGGATTACTCTGCACTAGCGCTCGAAAAGGGGCTGGACATCATCGAGTTGTTGTCAGAGCACGCGGAAGGACTCACGCTCGCCGAGTTGAGCAAGCGCATGGGACGCACGACGGCGGAGATCTTTCGCATGGCCATGACGCTGGAGACGCGTGGCTATCTGTGCACGATGGGCGACCGTTACGTGCTGTCGCTGCTGCTGTTCCAGCTTGTGCATCGGCATCAGCCAGTGCGCTCGCTGGCCTCGACCGCGCTACCGCTGATGACGCAACTCGCCAACGACGTGTCGCAGTCGTTTCATGTGTGGGTGTATCAGGGCGGACGGGTGCTGATCATCGTCGCTGTGGAAAGCCCCGAGCGCTGGAGCTTTTCGCTCAAGGTCAGTACACCGATCGGCCTGACCGATACCGCGTCGGGCCTCGTGTTGCTCGCGTTTCAAGAAGACGACGAACGCAGGCGGATGGTCGAGCAGCATGTGCTGGTCGAGGGCGAACCACCGCCGGACGATACGCGTCTGGATCGTGAACTGGAGCAGATTCGCAAGCGCGGTTTAGCGCGGATGGCGAGCCGGCAGGCGCGCGGCGTGAAAAATCTAGCGTATCCGGTACGGGCGCAACGGTCATGCGATCGCCACGCTGACGACGCCCTATCTCGAACGGATCGACAATGCGCCGACGCCATCGATCACGGAAGTGGGCGAGCGGATGCAGAGCGCCGCGGCGGAATTGACCACGCTGCTGGGATTGAATGTGTATTGGGAAGCGGGCGGACAAAAGGCGCCTTGCACCCTTCGTTTCAGGCGCGCGCCCACTTCGAATGAAACGCTCTCACGATCGGGCCGTCCGACTTGAGCGCATCACATCCATCGAGTTGAAACGGCCGTATATGGCCGCTCGAATTGATTTCCTCGCTTCATGGTCTGGAACGCGGCCGCCGCCACCGCGCCGATGAGTTCGGTCAGATCCGTGCACCCTTGAGTCTTGCCGAATAGCTGCTTGATCTCGCGCATGAAACCGGGCCCGAGCGTCATGCCTTTGAGCTTCGCGTAAGACGGCGTGACGGCATCGCAATGCCCGGCGTAGGGCACGACGACGGACTCGGCCCGTGCATCGCGGATCATGAAATCGACGCCGATCGTGATGCCCAGGATCATCTCGTGAACCGGCTCGCCCGCCTTGACGCACAACACCGTGCGATGCACGGTCGTAGGACTTCGTATCGCGCAGATGGCCTTTTATGTCATAAAGGCCGTCCCGGCACTTGAAGCCGCGCAGCGTGATCTGGCGCGTATGCAACGGCACGCGGAAGGCTTCCGGATCTTCCTACGGATCGATGGGCGAGGCGTCGGGCATCATAGCGCGCCGACGAGTTCGGGCACGACTGAGAACAAATCGCCGACGAGACCGTAATCGGCCACGCTGAAGATCGGCGCTTCCGGGTCCTTGTTGATCGCGACGATCACCTTTGAGTCCTTCATGCCGGCCAGATGCT
>LFLF01000025.1 GCA_001184395.1 Candidatus Paraburkholderia calva
AGCGAGCCGCAGGCCCAGGCGCAACACCCTGGTGGACCGGAAATCCAGGCGCAAAGCCTCACTCACGATGAATCTGCCGCTGTTTGCGCCTGAATCGATGAATACAACCGGCTGGTTCAGCGTTGCCCTATACGATTGGCTAGCTATCGGGTCGGACGCGGCCAGGTAATGATGACGTTTCGCCAGCCGGGCAAGTCATATCTTCAGGATACCAAATGTTACTTCTAGTCAAGTCAGCGCCACTGGTAAGGTACACACTCTCGTACCCACCGGAATTCGCCATGCCAATCACCCGTATTTTCCGCAACGGAAACTCACAAGCAGTTCGTATTCCCGCCAAAGTCGCGTTCCCCGAAACGCAAGCCGAAGTCGAGATCAAGCGTATTGGTGATGCGCTTCACATTCATCCCGTGTGCCATTCGCTCGCGGGGCGCTCGACTGCTTCAGACGCTTCAATCCTGAGTTCATGGCGGAAGGCCGTGGTGAACATGAACAAGCTGACCGGAAGGAACTGTGAAGCCACGTTATATGCTTGACACCAACATGTGCATCTACCTGATGCGTAACCAGCCCGAACAGGTCGCGCGGCGCTTCGAGCAATGCTGCGTCGGCGAGGTGATCATTTCGTCGATCACGTATTGTGAGCTACAATACGGTATCGTCGCCAGCGAAACGCCCGAGCGCGACGCCGTCGCGCTGGCCGCGTTGACCGAACTCATCGGGGTCGCGCCGCCCGGCAAGGAAACGGGTATGCGTTACGGACCTATCCGGCTCGCCACGCGCGAGCGGAAGTCGGACATGCTCGACAAGCTCATCGCGGCGCACGCCACCGCGCTGGACGTGCCGCTCGTGACGAACGATGTCAAAGGCTTCAGTAATCTTCACGGCTTGCAAGTCCAGAACTGGCTGGAGTTAGCGGCGTAGCACGCTGTCGCGGTGGGTCTCGCGCCGAACATATTGATTTGGATGACGAATCGATCGGAAGCGACGTCTTGCTGCACGAGACGCCGCTTCCACTCGCATCAGACAGTCACGCGCATAACGCCGCCGCTCGACAGCAATCGCACGCGTTGTCCGGCGCGGAACATCTGACCGTCGTCGGCCTGCGTGATCGCGCGCAGGTCGCCGTTGGCGAGCCGCACGGTAATTTCGAGCCCGTTCTGCCGTTCCAGCCGCCCTTGCACTTCATTGCCCACAACCGCGCCTGCAATCCCGCCGATGATGCTCGTCAGCAGCGAACCGCGTCCGCCGCCGAACGCGCCGAAGGGCGCGCTGCGGTCGGCGTCGATGGCCACGCGCCGCACGCTCTCGACGGTCGCCATGCGCACGGTCTGTTCGTGCTGCGTCTGCGTGCTGTCGTAGACGTCGGCTGAATCGTTCATGCTGGCGCAGCACGCTCATGCCGAGCGTGCACAGCACCGTCAGCGCGCATACCGCGACAATGGATGACTTCATGGTTCCCTCTTCGAATGGTCGATGTTGTCGATGTCTTGTCCGTAATCGTGACCGCTTCATGGGTGCGGAGTCCGCGTGGACATGAAGACATCGTAGAGAGGCCGGGTGAGGGCAGAATGAGGAGGCATCGGCTCGGGCGGGAAGCCGCGCATCGCTTGACCTGTCTTCGTCGAGCGCTTATACAGGACGTTCCGCGCGCGCCACGCAAGGCGCGCACCGATCGCGACCGGAGCCTCAACTATGACAAAAACCGCCAGATTCGGGCTGCCGTCCTTGTTGACGACAGGGCCGCTCACGGCGGGCGCCTGCGCGAAGTTGGTCATGAAGACGACCGGCGCGGCGGGCGCGGTGCCCACGCGATAATCGAGCGCGGTATTGCTCGCGAAGCGGCCGTCGCTGGTCTGCGTGCCGTTGGCCGCGATCGCGACGCCCGCCAGATTCGCGCTGCCGGATGCGCCGTAAAACAAAAAGGCGGTGCCGTCGAACATGGTGAGCAGAGTGGCGTCGTCGGTCGATCCTTTGAGCGTGCCCTTGTAGACGCCGCCGGACGGCATCGTCGTGGTGACCGAACCCGCGGGCGGGATGGTCGGGTTGCCCGTCGAGCAGGCGGCGAGAGTTGCGGCAAGCGCTGCGGCGCAAAGCGCCTTCACTGCCAACGCGGACGGCCTGTACAATGGGCGCGCCATGTCGCTGGGCGGCGCGACCGACACGCGCCTCGCCATCGGGCTGGATGGCTACGCGGCGGGCCAGACCTCATCCGGCTGCATCTTCCAGGGCAACATCTCGCCGCATGCGGGCGTGAACGCCTACGACATCTCGGTGACCTTCGGCTTCGCGCCCTGCCCGCTGCCCGGCGCGACCATGAATGGCAACGCGGTGCTCGACGGCCCCCGCCTGATGGTCGCGTTGCCGAGCAAGGACCGCAGCAACGTCTTCCTCTTCGATGGTCGGAAATAGGTGCTGCCCGCCGTCCGTATGGGACCGAAAAAGAACTCGCCATTAGCTTACATAGGCGATTTGTGCCCTAAGATTCTTTTGCCCACAGTTTGAGTCGCGGCGTTTGCGTCCATCCAGTCAGCCTGCGCGCATCGCCGTAGCAGCAGTCGTCTTGTTCCAGTGCCTTTTCAAAAGCCTTAACGACAGGAGACAACCAGATAAACGCAACGCTCAAGCTCTTGCCACTCGCGCTCTGCGCGATGATCGCCTGCGCGCCGTCTGCCTACGCGGCCCAGGACAACGTCAATTCGCTGTCGAATTTCAAGCAGACCGGCACGAGCACGCCGGCCGAGACCATTCCGCAAAGCGGCCAGACCACCGATGCGCTGCGCAAGCACCTCGACCAGATCAAGCTGCCGCCGGGCTTCAAGATCGAACTGTATGCGGTCGTGCCGGAAGGGCAATGGCAATCGAGCCGTCCACGGGCGTGGTGTTCGTCGGCACGCGCAAGAACCGCGGGCAGGTGACGGACCGCACGCATCAGCGCGTGGCGAGCGATGTGGCGCAGTTCGCGTCGTCGGTCATGTTCAAGGTGCCCAACGGCGTGTGCTTCTCGCCGGACGGCCTGCTCTACGTGGTCGAGCAGAACCGCGTGCTCGGCTTTCCGGCCGCACAGTTCTTCGGCGAGGGCAGTCCCGACGTCGGCGCGGCCGTGGTCGTCGCACAGGGCAAGCTGATCCCGACGCAGTTCGAGAGCTTTAACCACGGCGCGCGCTATTGCCGCGTCGGGCCGGACAAGAAGCTGTACATCGCGCTCGGTCAGCCGTGGAACGTGCCGCCGAAGGACAAGTGGCCGGAACTGAACAAGGCGGGACTCGCGGGCATCATCCGCATGGATCAGGACGGCAAGAATCGCGAAATCTATGCGCATGACATTCGTAATTCGATCGAGCTCGACTTCAACCCGAAGGACAAGTCGCTCTGGTTCACCGATAACCAAGTGGACGGCATGGGCGACGATCAGCCGCCGGGCGAACTCAACCACGCAACCAAGACGGGCGAACAGTTCGGCTTTCCGGTACGGCGGCGGACATACGCGGACCGTCGAGTACAAGGACGAGACGCCGCCGGCGGGAGTCGTGTTTCCGGCCGCCGAATTCCCGGCGCACGAGGCCGATCTGGGCATGTCGTTCTATAGGCAAGATGTTCCCGCAGAAGTACCAGGGCGGAATCTTCGACGCGGAGCACGGCTCGTGGAATCCCACCAAGCCGATCGGCGCGTGCATCATGTTCACGCCGCTGAAGAACGATGGCACGGCGGGCGATCCCGAAGTTTTCGCGGAAGGCTGGCTCACGCAGAGCGCCGAATACATGGGCCGCCCGGTGGATGTGCAGATGTTGCAGGACGGCTCGCTGCTCGTCTCCGATGACTACGCGGGCGCTATCCACCGCATCTCGTATGTAGGTGGCAAATGAAGCCCGCGCTCGTAGCCGTGTTTGCCGCGCTGAGCGGCGCGCTGCTGATGGCGTCGCAGGCATCACTCGCCGCCGGCGACGTCAAGGCAGGGCGCGCGAAGACGTCGGCATGCGCGACATGTCACGGCATCGACAGCATGTCGAAACTGCCGGAGGCGCCGAATCTCGCCGGTCAGACGGAGGAGTATCTCGTGAAGGCGCTGAACGATTTCCGGCTCCGGCGCTCGCCAGAACGAGATGATGTCGATGATGGCGAAAACGCTCTCGGACGCGGATGTCGCGAACCTCGCCGCGTACTATCACAGCCTCGGCGAGAAGCAGTAGCGCGAAACAATCGGCGGGATCGTTAAAATTTTTATTGGTATGCCTGACTTAGGGGACTAAGGGTTTATACTAACTCTTGTCTCCTCTATGCCTCAATTGATTTGGATTCAAGCCGCTCATTGCAGCGGGCTTTTTTTCGGCTGCACGGTGGGTGTTGGCCGTGCTTTCTGCCTCTTGCGCGAAGCAGTCCGGTCAGGCTCCTTTGCCGCGCGTAGCCAGCAATTCCGAGCGCCCGATCACCTCTTTTGCCTGATCGGACTTGTCGGCATCCGAAAACCCCGCTGCTTCGATCACCGGTGTGAGCGCCCTGAGGGCCACCTGCGGCTTGGCGCTGCGCAGCGATGCCATGCCGTCGTTCCATGCGTGCAGCATCTGCTTGGCGATCCAGTGCCAGCGTGTCTCGTTCCTCGCCGCCTCGGCCAAGTCCTTTCCCGTCGATACCGCTCGCACAGCGCTTCGACCATCTCGCGATAGCGCCTGGACGGAATGCTGAGCCGCGTATTGAAGAATCGCTCCAGCGTCTTGCCCGGCGTCCACGTCTTGTGGCCGTCGATGCTGAGCCCCGGCAGATTGCTCGCAAAGCGCGGGTACGCCTGCGTCGTGACGATGTCATATGCGGGTGTGTAGACCACGTCGTCGATCGTCGAATACAGCAGCGCGATGTTCTTGGCGTGGCAGTCCGCGTTGCGCACCACGTATCACGTATTGGCGATCAGCAGCCAGCCGATCTGCTCGGCCTCACGCCGCCAATTCGCCGCGCCGATATATGGCTTCGTCGCGTTGAGCACCTGTTCGGTCGATGGCCGGTACTTCTCGGGCGGCGGCAGGCCGAGCAGACTTGTATGCGTCTTCCACGCCGAAAACCGGCTTGCCCTGCTCGTCAACATCGAAGCGGTCCACGACGAGCACGCGGCCGTCGTCCGACATTGTGGTCTTCGCAACGCACGCGACGCCGAGCCTCGCGAGCACCTGCATCGAGTAATGCTAATTGAAGCCGAGATAAGACGTCTGCTCGTCCGATCCTTTGATGATGTGCCGGCTCGTGCGCAGCGTCTGCTTGCTGACCGGCGTCTGCATCGAGGGGAATTCAGGCGCGAGAAACTTGGGTACCGCGCCCGAGATCATCGCGCGTGTAATCAACGCACGAGTTCGGCGAAGCGGGTCGGTCGTGATGTCTTCGTGCAGCAGGCTTTTCAGATCGAGCAGCTCGAGTTCGCCGCCCGGCACGCCGCCTTCGGGCGCGACCGTGACCCGGCCAATGCCCGCGCCGCCGATCACCGCCAGCAGCGACAAAGCCGTGCCGTCGAGATAGGGGCCGAATTCCTCGCGGATCACCTGAAAGAGAAAGCCTTCCGGCAGGTTCTAGCGGAAGAAGGGATGCAGATCGCGCGGCCACACCCACGCGTCTTCGCGCACCGGCATGGTCAGGCTCGAAGTCTTCGGCGCGTGCATCGGCGATGTAACGCAGCGCGTAATCGTCCGCCTGGCGATAGAGATGAGCGACAGGCCTGCCCTTTACGTACACGTGAAGGCGCATGCCGTTCATGCTATCGGTCTCCTGCTGCGTCGCCTGCCTCGCGCTGTTCGCTCAGCACGTCTTCGAGCGTGCGCGCATGGCTGCGCTTGACGGTGCGCAGGTCGTTAGCCTGCGGCTTCAAAGAGCCGCACGAACGCAGAAACGCTCATGTCGCCCTGCGCGAGCGTTTCCATGCGCGCGAGCGTGGTGCGCGCGATACCGGCGCGCTCAGCCAGTTCCTTTTGCGAAAACCCGGCGGCACGGCGGGCGTTTTTCAGCATGTCTCCGATATCGGCTAATGTGGTCATGTGTAGCCCCGGGGCATCATTCGTTGCCCGATTGGCGATTAGATTGGCGATTATTGTAGCCCGTATGCTACATATCTACCCAATGAATTTGGTGGTCCGTGGGATACAAAATCGCAAGAGACAGCGCCATTTGTACCTTTGGCTACAAAACGCAATCAGAGAATAATAAAGGGAAATGCGCCACGTCGAAGGCGGCGTCTGCTCACAAGAGGATGATGCACGGTCGATACCCGGCCGTCCGGCACGGCCCATCGAACGAACTCTCTCCACCCCGCGGAGAGAACCCGATTTCCACGCCCCAGCCCGGCCCCGTGCGCAGGCTGGGGATACTGTCCGGGATTCATCGATCCCGTTTGTCTTCTGACTACTGGTCTCCCAGGTTCCTGCTCGCGCTACACACTGCCGCACGAGGTCGCCCCGCCCTCGCTCGCTGCTTCGTCACTGCTTGCTGCTGGTCTCCCCGTCGCCGCGCTACGGTCGGGGTTATGGTATATCGATCGCCGGTTTGGTCGATCGTCGTGCGAGGCTCATGGGCTCGCTTTCTCGGTGCTCTCAGGTCTTCCTCGTTATCCACAAAACGTGTGCACAAGACTTTGGATAATCGCCTTGATTCGCCGCTCAACTGCCTATTTCTAAAACGCTTACGGCGCGCGCCTCACAAAGCGTCGCGGGCGCGCGGCCATGCGTCATTCCCCGTCAGATGCGCACGATGCGAACAGCACAGTCATCCGGCTCACGTCCGCGCCGAAGATCGACTACGGGACGGTCACGGCGCTCAGTTCATCGGCCGCGGACTGCGGCAGCGCCGACACGATGGTGCTCGTCGCCAGCAATGCGACGAATATCGCGAAAAGCCAAGATAGGAGTTGCATCGCCGTATCCTCGTCAGTTGTTTCCCAATTGCCCGAATTGCTCTGATTGCCTGGTCGGTGGCGCGCTTGTGAACGTCAACGCCTGAGACGAACTTTAATGAGATAAGGCAAATCGCACGACCCCACTGACGTGGGGACATGAAGGAGGGGTGGCGGAAATCAGCGGGCGTTTGGCGACGGAGTCGGCGAGATGCCTTGCGCGCGGGCCGCCTGATCTTGCGCGCGCATCGCACGGATGAAGCCTTCGCGCGCCTTCAGACGCGTCCAGTACTGCGCGACCGGCGGCGCGAAGCGTTCGCTCAGACCGATGTGTTCCGCGAGCATCAGCGCATAGCCGACGGAAATATCCGCCGCCGTGAAGCGCCCCGCGCACACATGGTCCTGGCGCTCGAGCAGCGGCACGAGCCAACGCAAACGCGACACGAACCACTTCGCGTAGTCCTCGGTGACTTGCGGCTGACGCCGCTCGGGCGGTTCGAGGTGCGTGTAGCGCAGCACCAGCGTCTGCGGAAACGTGAGCGTGGCCTCACCGAAATGCAGGAAGTTGAGATAGCGGCCGAAATCGGCCTCGTGCGGCGCGACATCCAGTGTGCCGAGCGCATAGCGCACCGCGAGATACTGGCAGATTGCCGACGATTCGGTCATGAACAGCGCTTCGTCCCGAAACGCGGGGATCGTGCCGAGCGGATTGAGCGCGAGATACTCCCGCGCGTGCACGCGCGGCGGAAACGGCAGCATCTTCAGTTCGTGCGGCACGCCGATTTCCTCGAGCGCCCACAGTGGCCGGAACGATCGCGCGCTGACGCAGTGATGCAGCGTGATCACGGCGTCAATCGAGCCAGGAAGGCTTGCGTTTTTCAAGGAAGCTGCGCACGCCCTCGCGTCCTTCGTCCGATGCGCGGATACGCGCGATGCGATCGGCCGTCTCAGCGATCAACGCTTCGTCAATATCGCGGCCGGCGAAGTCCGCGACCAGCCGCTTGCATTCCCGCACCGCGTTCGGACTGTTGGACGCGGCCGCTTTCGCGACGGCATCGACGCTCGCACCGAGCTGATCCGGGGTGGTCACCTGATGCACGAAACCCAAGCGCTGCGCCTCCGCCGCATCGAATCGCTCCGCCGTGATGAAGTAGCGATGTGCCCCTCGCGCGCCCATCGCGCGAATCACGTAGGGTGCGATGGTCGCGGGCATCAGCCCGAGCCGCGCCTCCGACAGGCAGAAGTGCGCGGAGTCCGCCGCCACCGCGATATCGCACACCGCGACGAGACCCATGCCGCCCGCGTAGGCATCGCCCTGCACGCGCGCGATTACGGGCTTGCTGCTCGCGTAGATCGTGTTGAACATGGTCGCGAGGCCCAGCGCGTCCGCGCGATTCTCCGCCTCCGAATACCAGGCCATGCGCTTCATGTAGTTGAGATCCGCGCCCGCACAGAACGCGGGGCCGTTCGCCGCGAGCACGATGGCTCGCACGTCGGGGTCGTCGTCGAGCGCACGGAAGACGGCGGTCAGTTCGACGATGGACGCGTCGTCAAACGCGTTGCGCACGTCGGGCCGGTCGAGCGTCACACGGGCGACATGCCCGGCAACGGAGAGCTTCAGGCGCTGAAGATTCAACGCGTCGGTCATGGTTTCGTCTCCTGCTTCCGGTGCGACGTCTTCCACCGGAAAAAATGAGCATTGCTCAATCCACGGAATCAAGCAAAACGCAGTCAGAGAGGAGTGACTTCTAGAAAAACAGCAACGGTCAACTCAATCTTCATGAGCGCGACTCATAAATTGATCGGGCAGCGAACGTATGACTGGCGGCATGACCATCATGTCATGAATCCAAGATGTGCGATCGCCGTATAGTCGTATATATTATGGGGTTAGCCGCGCCGTCCACACGCCCTCGGCGCGCTGCTCGTCCGTATTGCATAAGCCGTTCATACAACATCGAAACAAGGAGCTTTACGTGAAGACTCCTCTTCTGCACGCTTTGATCAGCGTCGCCATCGGCTTTGCCGCGACTTCGGCTTTCGCCGGTGAAGTGCAAGTGGCCGTCGCCGCGAATTTCACCGCACCCGTGCAGGCCATCGCCGCCGACTTTGAGAAGGCACAGGCAACAAGGTCATCGCCTCGTTCAGCGCGACCGGACAGTTCTACACGCAGATCAAGAAGAACGGTGCGCCCTTCGAAATATTCCTCGCCGACGACGACACCACGCACGCCAAGCTTGAAAAGGAAGGCATGACGGTGATGGGCAGCCGCTTCACTTATGCGACCGGCGCGCTCGCGCTGTGATCCGCGAAAGACGGCTATGTGGACGACAAGGGCGAAGTGCTCAAGAAGAATCAGTTCACGCATATCGCCATCGCCAATCCGAAGGCGGCGCCGTACGGTCTCGCGGATTATCAGACGCTCGACCAGCTCGGCCTGACCGATGCGGTCAAGCCGAAGGTCGTCGAAGGCCAGAACATTTCGCAGACGCAGCAGTTCGTCGCGACCGGCAACGCGGAACTCGGCTTCGTCGCCCTGTCGCAGATTTACAAGAACGGCAAGATCACGAGCGGCTCGGCGTGGCTCGTGCCGACCGATCTGCATGATCCGATCAAGCAGGATGTCGTGATTCTGAACAAGGGCAAGGACAATCCGGTCGCCAAGCAGTTCGAGGACTATCTGAAGGGCCCGAAGGCGGCGGAGATCATCAAGTCGTTCGGCTATCAACTGTAAGCACTGGAACACGTTCATGCCGATAGACAGCGCCGACCTTCAAGCCATCACGCTGACGCTGGAACTGGCATCGCTGACGACAGCGCTGCTGCTCGTCATCGGCACGCCAATCGCATGGTGGCTCACCCATACGCGCTCGCGCGCGAAGGGCATCGTCACCGCGATGATCCTCGGCTTCGCGCACAGCGTCGGCGAGTTCGGTGTCGTGCTGATGATCGGCGGCAATATTCCGGGCTCACGCGCGTGATGTCCGTGCAGATCTTCGATCACGTCGAAGCGCTCGAATACGCGCAGGCGCACTGGCTCACGGGGGCATGGTGATATTCTCGTTCTCGTTCGCCATCCTCCTGCTGCTCTATTCGCGAGCCGATGCTCGACCGCGGCTCATGTCTGAACTCACCACCTCTCGTTTGACGCTCGACAGCGCACGCCGCGGCACGAGCGAAGCCATCGAGGCGCGCTTTCTGGTCGAGCAGAGCGGCTTCACGCTCGATCTCGACCTGATGCTCCCCGGGCGCGGCATCACCGCGATCTTCGCCATTCGGGCTCGGGCAAGACCACGCTGCTGCGCTGTCTCGCCGGACTCACGCGGCCGACACGAGGCAAGCTCGTGGTCAACGGCGAGGTGGTCTGGCTCGATACCGAGCGCAACGTCTTCCTGCCGACGCACAAGCGTCCGCTCGGCTACGTCTTTCAGGAAGCGAGCCTGTTTCCGCACCTAAGCGTGAAGAAGAACCTGCGCTTCGGGCCGGAGCGCGTCGCGGCATCCGAGCGCCGCGTAAACCTTGCGCAGGCAGCGGAACTGCTCGACATCGGGCATCTGCTGGAGCGCATGCCCGCCGGATTGTCGGGCGGCAACGCGTAGGGATCGCGCGGGCGTTGCTGACGAGTCCGCGTCTCCTGCTGCTGAACGAACCGCTCGCCTCGCTCGATCAGAAACGCAAGTTCGAAATCCTGCCTTATCTCGAACGCCTGCACGACGAGCTGGAGATTCCCATGCTCTACGTAAGCCACGCGCCCGAGGAAGTCTCGCGTCTGGCACGATCATCTCGTGCTGCTCGAAGGCGGCCGCGCGCTCGCGAGCGGCCCGATCGCGGATACGCTCGTGCGGCTCGACCTACCGCTCGCGTATTTCGACGATGCGTCGATCGTGATGGAAGGCGTCGTCACCGAGCACGACGACCGCTACGGGCTGCTATCGCTGCTGTTGCCGGGCGGACGCGCCGCACTGCGCTTCGTCCACGAGCCGATGGAGGCCGGCCGGCAACTGCGCGTAACGGTGAAGTCGCGCGATGTCAGCCTGATGACCGGCATCTACGAACACGAATTCAGCAGCGTGCTGAACGTGCTGCCCGCCAAGGTGATCGAGATCGCCGACGACGCGAACCCCTCTCAAGCCGTGGTGCGGCTCGATGTGGATGGTTCGCCGCTGCTCGCGCGCGTCACGCGCTATTCGCTGGGCCGGCAGATTGCCGTTGGCATGCAGGTGTGGGTGCAGGTCAAGGCGGTGTCGCTACTTGCGTGAGCGCGAACTTGAGCGCGCCTGCGTGCCCTGAAGCGCGAGGTGCTGCAAGAGCATGATCGTCTTGCCGTCCATGATTTCGCCGCGCGCGATCATCTCCAGCGCCTCATCGAGCGGCACTTCGAGCGTTTCGATTTCCTCGCCCTCCTCCGCGACGCCGCCGCCGTCGTTCACGAGCATGGAGCCATCGTATTCGCCGAGATAGAAGTACAGCTTCTCAGTGACCGACCCGGGGCTCATGAACGCCTCGAAAATCTTCTCCACGTAATGCACGCGGTAACCCGTTTCCTCTTCCACTTCGGCGCGGATGCGATCCTCGGGCGAGGCGTTGTCAAGCAAGCCGCCGGGCGCTTCGATCAGCATGCCGTCGTGCCCGTTGACGAACGCGGGCATGCGGAACTGACGCGTAAGCAGTACGGTGCGGGTCTTCGGGTTGTGCAGCAGGATGGTCACGCCGTTGCCACGATCGTAGGTCTCACGGCTTTGACGCTGCCATGCGCCGTCGCGCCGCTGAAAATCGAAGATCACTTTTCTCAACACGTACCAGTCGTCCGACAGCAGGACGGTATCGAGAATGCGCACGCGATCTTGGGTTTTTGTCACGGTGATCTCCTTCGCTGGATCGACAATTCGATGCCTACATGATAGCGTGCAGTTTCGTGCAATTTCAAGAAAATTCGTGCAATCCCATGTTGATGAATCAACGTAAGAAAGCGATTCTCGAAGCCCTCGCACGCGACGGTCAGGTGCTAGCAAACGACCTGAGCGCGCGCTTCAACGTGTCGGAAGACACGGTGCGGCGCGATCTGCGCGAACTGGCCGCCGCCGGGCACTTGCAACGCGTGCATGGCGGCGCGCTGCCGGCGTCGCCGGCGGTGGCATCGTTCGCGCGCCGGCAGGAAATGGAGTCGGACGCGAAGCGCCGGATCGCGCACGCGGCAGCCGCGATGATCGCGCCGGGGCAAGTCGTCATCATCGACGGCGGCACGACTTCCGCGCTGCTTGTCGCGCAATTGTCAGCGGATCTCGTGGCGACCGTCGTCACGCATAGTCCGAGCGTGGCGGTGGCGTTGGCGGAACATCCTTCGCTCGATGTCGTACTAATCGGCGGCAAATTCTTCAAGCACTCCATCGTCACGGTCGGCGCCGCCGCCGTCGAAGCGATGTCCCATATCAACGCGGACGTGTATTTCATGGGCGTCACGAGCATTCATCCCTCGGCGGGACTCTCCACCAGCGATTTCGAGGAAGCGCACGTCAAACGCGCCCTCGCCGCGCGCGCGGCCGAGACGGTCGTGCTCGCCTCGGCGGCAAAGCTCAACGCGGCGTCGGCGTACCGGATCGGCGGAATCGAGCTGGCGCAGACGGTGATCGTCGAGGCATCGACCGATGCGAAACTCACCGAACCACTGGAGCAAGCGGGCGTGACCGTAGTGCGTGCTTAAAGAAGCGGCTTCCGACTGCGACGCTTTTTTACCGAGTAACGGCCAGAAAAAATCGCGCCAAGCGCTGTAATTGAATTTCCCACGCAAGTGGCATAGCGTTCAATGATGGGCTGCGCCTTGTCATGCAAACGGCATTCAACGGCCGCAGCGGGAATTTCCTCTGGAGAAGGTCGTGAATCGCCTCAAGGCTTTATCGCGTTGTCGGTGCTGTGACCCTGGGCGGCGCGGGCAACGCGTATGCGTGGGCGCGCATCGGCGTGTATGTCGGCGGTCCGGTGTACTACCGTATGCCGCGCCGGTCCCGTACTACTACTATCCGCCGCCTGTCATGGTGACGCCCGCCGCGCCGACGACTTACGTCGAGCAGGGCCAGCCCGCCGCCGATTCGTCGGCACCCGGCAATGCACCCGGCATCTGGTACTACTGCGAATCGGCAAAAGCGTATTACCCGTACGTCAAGCAGTTGTCAGCGGATGGCGCGAAGTGCCGGCCACTCCGCCGCCGTCGAACTGATCGACGCGCGAACCACGGCATTCCGATAACTCAGCGACACCGTACCAGCACATGAACCATTCAAGGCTCGCCCTGCTTTTCCTTGCGGCGACCGGCCTGTCGGCCTGCCTGTACCGTGATGCCCACCGGACCCAGCGTGATGGCACTGCCCAGCACGGGCAAGACATTCGACCAATTCCGCGCGGACGATAGCTCGGGTGCGGCCATCGGCGCGAGCGCGGGTCTTCTGACCGGCAGCGCGTTCGGCGTGGGTGCGGCGCAGGCATCGGGCTACAACGTGCAGCAGCGTTATGACTATTCATACCTGCAATGCGTGTACGCGGCGGGCGACAAGGTGCCCGTACGCGGCGCGGTGAGAACGTTGCGCAGCCGCCAGCGGGGGCGTATTACACGCCACCGCCTCCGCCGGGGTGGCAATCGCCCCGGGCAGCTATTGATCGCCTTGTCGCTTCGCAATACCGCGTGTGCCGTTCATCGGCGCCGGGAAGCGGCGGCGCATCCAGCGCGGGCGCGATGAACAGCCCGATCATCCAGCCGATATAAAACCGCAGGTCGCTCCAGAACTCCGTCCATTCGTAGACGCGAAACGCTTCCACGTGCGCCAATGACAGCACCGCCTGCATCGCGCCCGTCACGGCGAGCCACGCCAGCGCGACCGCCGCCGTGGCGCGGGCGTAGCGCTGGAAGGTCGCCGCGTTCCACTGCTCTCGCACGATGATGCTGCCCGCAATTAGCACGCATATCGCCGAAATTTCGCTCGTGAGCAGCGAGCGCGCGTCCCACTTGAAGATGAGGCTGAAGATGAGGCCGATCGCATAGCCCGCGATCACGACGACGCCCGCCATGCTCCGCGCGAACCACTTGCCGCCGCGCACGGCGATCCACGCGATGGTGATAAAAACGGCATCGACCAGATTTTCTGGTGGTGCGCTCGTTGGAATGCGCCGCGTTGACGTACACGGTGATCGCCTCGCCCACGCAAATGGCGACGATCGCGAAGCCCAGCGCCTCGCACGCCGCGAAGGTCGGCGTCTTGGGCCGGCGCGGCGTGTGCGTGCGCAGGCTACGCAAGCGTTCCAGTATCGGTTCGACGAAAAAGCCAGAATCGCGCCGATGAACAGCGCCGCGGCGACATCGATCAGCGAAAGCTGGCCGAGCAGCGAGAAGAGGCCTTGCCACAGAAATTCCAGCGCGGCCGCACACACGGCCACCCACAACGCAAAGAAGAAGGCATTCGCGACGCGTCGTACCGGCATGTCCATCTCGCTGCGTTTCTAATAATGAGGCAGGGACGTTTCCTTTTTCCTTCACCTGTTCGATCAACGCATCGCGCACGCACGCGCGCAAATCGGCGGGAATCGCTAAGCCTTCGTAGGCGAGCGCTTGCGCCACCGTGACAATCTTCAGGTTTCGTCTTCATAGTGTTTGGCGCTGCCGATCATCGCCTCGAACGCGTTGGCGCGCGCGTTGATTTCGACTGGATCGGCATCGACCAGCAATGCTTCATGAGCCAGCACGGCGTAAGCGGTTCGTCCTTGTTCTCGTGCGGCACACGACGCCAGTATTGCGCCGTGCCCGCGATCTTGCGCGCGCCCGAATAAGCGAATAGGGTTTCCGCGCCCGGTCCCCACGCGAGATTGAATCGGCCATCGCAGAACAACCCTTCGACGGCCTACCAGTGCGTGAGCACGCCGAGCGGCCGCAGTGCATCGGCAAGGATCTCGCACAGATGCACATAGACCGCCTCGGACAACGCGCCCATCGGCACCCGCACCGGATACGCGAGGCTCAGATTGACGATGCCCGGACCTTGCGACACGAGCCCGCCGCCCGACAAAAAACGCAGCCACACCGGACAGCCGCGTCGCGCGAACTCGGCCCGCGCGTGCGCGAGCGGCGCGTAACGCTGATAACTGCGGCACGATCAGCGAAACCGGCGCATCCCACACGTGTACGATGGCGTCGCCCGTGGTAGCGTGGGCGAACAGCGTCTCTTCGGCGTCGAGCGGATCGCCGGAAAGCGAGACGGGATCGATGAGTTGGAAGAGCATGGACTTGGTGCAGAAAGCGGGGGAGATTCAAGCATGGTAGCCGCTCTCCGCGAAAAACAGACGTGCCCCCGCCAGAATGTCGTTCCGGCGGAGCGCGCAACGTGCAGCGAATCAAAGATCAGGCGGCACTCGCGGAAACATGCTCTTTCAACAAGCCATTGACCTCGTTCGCCTTCTCCATCTGGCTCATGTGTCCGGCGTCGTCGAACACACGCGCACCGTCGCGTCGGCGGCACGTTTTTCGTGTGCGCGGCAGGAATGATCTGATCCTGCCCGTCCCAGATCACCAGCACCGGCTTACCCGATTCCGCCAGCTTGCCGCCCAGCTTCCCGCTCTGCTTGCCGCCGCCGAACAGCCCGTTCCCGAGCGACGTCAGCGCTTCGCTGACGCCATCGAGCCGCTTGTACTTGAGCAGATCGTCCAGCATCTGACGGCTGAACAGTTCCGGATTGGCAAACAGCAATTCGACGATCGGCTTCAGCTCGCGCCGCGACTCCGCCTTGGACGAAGCCTTCGATGTACGCTTTGTTGATCTCGTCGCCCAGACCGACCGGCGAAATCAGCGCGACCGATTCAACCCGCGCCGGCGCATCCACGGCCATCTGCGCCGCGATGCCGCCGCCCATCGAATGACCGACGAGATGCGCCTTGCCGATATTCACCGCATCCATGAACTTCGCGGTGAACGCGGCGAGATCGGCCAGTGTCGTGCCGGGCACTTTCGGCGTCGATTGCCCGTGTCCCGGCAAATCGAAGGCGAACACGCGATGCTTCTCCGCGACTGCATCGAGATTGAAGAGCCAGTTGTCCAGATCGCCGCCGAAGCCGTGGATGAAAAGCACCGCGGGACTGCTCGCATCGTCGCCGCCGCGCGCGGCATAGCGCACGCGCATGCCATTGCCATCGACATCGACGAAGTGATAAGCCGCCGCTTCCTCGTCATCGCCCTCGTCCTCGGCGGGCGTCACGTACGAAGAAACGTAAGCGTCGATATCGGCATCGCTCACGTCGGCCGGCGCGAGCACGCCGAGCAGCGCCTTCACCGGCAGCGTAACGCCCGCCTGCACCACGCGTCGCCGGAGCAGGCCCGCGTCGAGCGCTTCGACCGCGTTGGCGATCTTGTCGGTCTCGACGTCGAGAATCGGCATGCCGACGGTGATCTCCGTGCTCTCCTCCACGAGCCACTCTCGTTGACCGTGCCTTTCTTCATCGACAGCCCCCATTTGGGCATGACAATCGGTGTGATTGTGGACATCAGTGCTTTCCTCCCTTCATGGTTTTTCGGGCGGCGTCGGCGATCTGCGCGGCGCTTGGAATGTACAGGTCCTCGAGCGTCGGTGAGAACGGCACGGGCGTGTGCGGCGGCGTCACCATCTCGATGCCCGCCTTCAACGCGCCGAACGCCTGCTGCGCGACTTGCGCTGAAATATCGATGGCGATGTTGCAGCGCGGATTAGCTTCATCGACGACGAGGCGTCCGGTATTCTCCACTATCTCCAGCACGGTGTCGATATCGAGCGGCGACAGCGAGCGCAAATCGACCACTTCCGCTTCGATGCCCTCCTTCGCGAGCGGCGCGGCCGTCTCCAGCACGCGATGCACGATCAGGCCATACGTGACGATCAACACGTCCTTTCCGTCGCGAACGATATTGGCTTCGCCGAACGGAATCGCATACGAGTTCTCGGGCACTTCGCCTTCGAAGCCGTACAGGTTCTTGTGCTCGCAGAAGATCACCGGATCGTTGTCGCGGATCGCCTGAATCAGGAAACCTTTCGTGTCGTACGGCGTCGACGGACACACGACCTTGAGGCCGGGAATGTGCGTGAACAGGGACGTCAGCATCTGGCTATGCTGGGCGGCTTCGCGGAATCCGGCGCCGACCATCGCGCGAATCACAACGGGCGTTTCCGTTTTGCCACCGAACATGTAACGGAACTTCGCCGCCTGGTTGAAGATCTGGTCGAAGCACACGCCCATGAAGTCGATGAACATCAGTTCGGCGACCGGACGCATGCTGCACATCGCGGCGCCGATTGCCGCACCCACATACGCCGACTCCGACAACGGCGTATCGAGCAGACGGTCGCCGTGTTTGGCGTACAAGCCTTTGGTCACGCCGAGTACACCGCCCCACGCGTCCTTTTCACCATCGGCGCCAGCGCCGCCAACGATGTCCTCACCCAGTACGATCACGCTCGGATCGCGCTGCATTTCCTGATCGAGCGCTTCGTTGATCGCTATCTTCATGCTCAGTTTGCGGGCCATGATTGTCGTCTCCTTCGATTTAGTATTTGACGTAGACATCAGTGAGCAAGTCGGCCGCGCTCGGCAGCGGCGCTTCCTTCGCCTCTACCACGGCGCGGTCGATCAGCGCGGCGACTTCCTTGTCGATCGTGTCGAGCTCTCCCGGTGAGATCACGTTGGCCTGCGTCACGGCATCGGCGAACTTCTTCAGGCAGTCCTTGTTCGAGCGGATATCGTCCAGTTCGCCCGGCGGTTCGCCCGGCGCGCGATAGGTCTGCGCATCGCCTTCGAAGTGGCCATAGAAGCGGATCATCTTGCATTCGAGCAGCGACGGTCCGCCGCCTTCGCGCGCGCCGGATCACTTCGCCCGCGGCTTCGTAGACGGCGAAGAAATCGGTGCCGTCCACCGTCACGCCCGAAATGCCGAAGCCCGCCGCGCGATCCACGTAGCTATCGACCGCCGTGCCGTAATCGCGCGCCGTCGATTCCGCGTAGCCGTTGTTCTCGATCACGAAAATCACCGGGAGGTTCCACACGACCGCGAGATTCAGGCTTTCGAGGAAAGTGCCCTGGTTCGCCGCGCCACCGCCCGCGAAGGTGATGCTCACTTCGCCCTTGCCACGAAACTTCGCCGTCAGCACCGCGCCGCAAATCAGCGGTGTGCCCGCGCCGAGAATGCCGTTCGCGCCCATCATCCCTTTTGACAGATCGGCGATGTGCATGGAACTGCCCTTGCCGTTGCACGAGCCGCCTTTCTTGCCGTAGATCTCCTTCATCATCTCGACCGGATCGACGCCCTTGGCGATGCAATGCCCGTGTCTGCGGTGCGTGCTCGCGCTGCGGTCGCCATCGTTCAGATGGCTCATGATGCCGACGCCCGCCGCTTCCTCGCCCACGTAGAGATGCATGAAGCCGGGAATGTCGCCGCGTCCAAAATCGACGTGCAGGCGCTCTTTGAAACCGCGGATCGTGCGCATCTTGCGGTAGACGTTCAGCAAATCGTCCTTCGAAAGGGGCAAGCCGCCCGCATGTTCTGCTGTCATCTCTGTCTCCTTGGTTGATTAGCGGACTACGGTGTGACCGACGGGCTGCCGCATCAGCCCCGAGCGCGCCGCGTAACGCATGCACGCGGCAACGTCGATACTGCGGAAGGTGTTTTCCCTAAGCGTGATCGTGACTTCATCGCCCGCGTGGAACGCGAGCTCCCGTTCGTCGTCGAGCGCGACGATGCCCGCGCGCTGCATCACGCGATGCGGCACGCCGTCTTCCAGGCGCATCCAGTTGGCAATGGGCACCGGGGCTCCATCAAGCCCGGTGCAATAGGCGCGTTCAGCGTGAACTCGCACTCGCCCGGGCGGCCGAGTTCGATGGCGAGTCCGCCGCGCTCGTTGCGCGCGACCGGATCGAGCAGGCCGGCAATGGCCGACATGCCGATGGCCTGCGGATCGGTATAAGATACATAGACGGCGGCGAGCTGGTCGATCTTCCACAACGCGCGTGCACCGATGAACTGCTCGTGCGAGATGATGGCATCGACGAGCGCGATGTCATGGCGCACGTTGCCTTTCGCATCGCGGATTTCGACGTCGAGCCGCTTGTTCGATGCCAGCGCCTCGTTCGGCGGAATGTGGCCGGTCGCGTACAGCCCGGCGGCGAGTCCGAAAATGGTCGGCTTGCGCATCTCCGGATAGACGTTGTTCGTCCCGGTCGATAAACCCGCGAGCGGCCCCTCGCCGTATTCGGCACTACCGCGCGATGCGTGCCGTCACTGCCCAGCACGATTAGCACATCAACGCCGGCTTTGCGCATCATGCGCGCGGCGCGGAAGGTGTCGTCGACGCGCGCCGTCACCGGCATGTCGAGAAACTCCACGGCGGCGAGCAGCGCGTCGGGGCCTTGCTTGCGCGCGAGATGGCGTGTGAGCATGACCTTTAGGCCTTCGCGGTCCGGCATCATCAGCACGCGGTCGAGGGCAGAATGCGCACTTCCTGCATGCGCGAGGGATCGAGTCCGTACTGATGCACGCAGCGCCGCCACGAAGTCTGGATGATGCTTTCGGGACTGCGCGCGGGCGCGAGTGCCTCGCTTCGCTTGGTGACCGCAACGACTGCCTCGATGTGCTCGCGTTGCCGCATCATCGTGCTCTCCTTGGTGTCTCCTGCATCGATGCGCGCGGGTCGTTATGAGTTTTTGCCCGATGAATGCATCGCTGTGCGCCACTCGAGGTTTTATTCGACCGCTGAAATTTCGCGGCCCGCGCGGCATCGCTGTAGCCATATGATGCTTGAATCGGCACGGCACGTCATGCGGCGGGGTCGTTGCATCGCAGCATCTTCGCGGCAATTAAACGCGCACAATCCACTGGCGGGGGATCACGACGAAAGAACAAGTGAGACAACGCGATGACGAAAATCGCCTTCGAAGATTTCGAGCGGTAGGTCGTGCAGCATCACCTCATCAAAGACAACGTGTACGAGAACGGCGCGGCGCTGGTCGAGCGCGCGAACAGCTGGATCCTGGAGAACGGCATCGATGTGCCGAACGTCGAGAGGCTCTCGACGTTCGGCGCGAGCAACGATACCAGCGTCAGCCACTGATATTCGGGCATCCGGGTCTGGTATCGCGTGGCAGGCTAAGAAGCGGAACGCGCGTCAGCCGCGTCCGACGAACGGCATCTTCCTCGCCATCACGGTGTGGAACAACACATTCGCCTCCAGCGGCAGGTTCGCCATGTAAAGCACCGACTGGCCGACCACCTTCACATCCATCATCGGTTCGATGGCGATCTCGCCGTTCGCCTGCGGCACGCCCTTGGACATGCGCGCCGACAACTCCGTGAACGCGTCGCCGATATCGATCTGCCCCACCGCGATGTCGTACTTGCGGCCATCGAGCGAGGCGGATTTGGCCAGGCCCTGCACCACGTGCTTGGTCGAGGTGTAGACGGCCGAATTCGGCCGCGGCGCGCTCGCCGAGATCGAGCCGTTGTTGATGATGCGGCCGCCCATCGGCGTTTGCGATTTCATCGTGCGGAAGGCTTGCTGCAGGCAGTAGAACATTCCGTTCAGGTTGACGTTGACGACGTCCTGCCACTGCTCGGGTTCCAGTCCTCGAACAGTCCCGGCGGATTGCTTCGGTCCGCTTTATTAGAAGAGCAGATCGACGCGCCCGAAGCACTCGACCGCCGCCGCGAACAGCTTCTCGACGGCCACCGGGTCGCTCACGTCGGTCAGAACCGCAAGCGCACGGGCGCCGGCGCCGGCTTCCTCGATCACCGCGTCGAGCGTTTCCACGCGCCGTCCCGCGAGCACGACCGACCAGCCGTCGACGAGAAGCGCAAGCGCCGCCGCGCGGCCAATACCGCTTCCCACTCCGGTGACGAGGGCAATGCGTAAGGACTGGTTGGCTGCATCCGACATATCGACGTTCTCCTGTTATTATGCGCGCAACAGAGATGCGCGCGTGAGCAGAGGTTGGCGTTTTCAGGAGAACATTATCGATGAATGCGACGTGCGACGCCGCATTCGTATCGATTCGCCGTGCTGATTCATGCGTGGTTTTTAGCGGTTGCGCGAAGCTTCTTTCGTCACGTTGACGGTGCCGGATGCCGTGTGCATCGCGCCGCCGTCGCAGAAGACCGCGGTCATGATCATCGGCACAACTTCGTGTACTACCGTGCTGCTATCTGAATCGCGTACGCGCTGCTAGACCGTGTCGGATGGCACCATCAGCACGACGCCGTAAGCGGAATCGTTGATCGGCTGACCGCTGCCCTGCTTGAAGATCGTCGCCTTGCTGATAGCCGAGCACGGCGTAGACGGGATAGCCGTATGCCGTGAGTTCGCCGCTGCGCGTCGGCCTGAAGGCGTTGACCGAATTCGCTTCGACGCGCATGGGCGTCGCTTCGATCGCGCGATCGTCGCGCAGCGGCACGATGAAGCGATGCATGCTCGACTTGCAGTCGAGTTGAGATTCGAGCGGTTGCGCGTTGCAGTGGCCGGGCAGCAGCACGGGGGCTACGGCAGCACACGCGGTAAGTCGGGCGAGAGGAGCGGTTTTCATGGCAGCAGGAAACGTAACGACGTCGGACTTAAGGTTGCAAAGCAAGCCAAGTTTCGGATCGCTTACATCTCTTGCGGCATCGTGTTCGATGCAATGCGAGCCAGTCTTGAAACGCTCGCCGTTTGCGCTGACGCCGTCGAATTCCCGTGGGGCTGGTCTGATCGTGATGTGTTTTCTGACGCGAAGCGCTGCCGCCGCTCGTCCAATTTCGCACAGCGATTCCTACAATCGCTCTGTAGCGGAGACATGAACAGTGTCCCGCAGTTTGGTATCGCGAGTCTGTACGCGCAGCCTCAGTCCCTGATTTGCCAGCGTTTTTGCCGATGTGGTTATAGTGAGTGACGCACGCAACTGAGATTCAACCGCTTTCCAACCGAGGACTTCGCATGGCCACGCTCTCCGACTTTCCCATCAGCCGCAAATGGCCCGCGCATCATACCGAGCGCATCCAACTCTATTCGCTGCCCACGCCAAAAGGCGTCAAGGCGTCGATCATGCTCAAGGAAACCGGCCTGCCCTACGAGCCGCATCTCGTGCGCTTCGATACCGACGATCAGTTGTCGCCCGAATTCGTCTCGCTCAATCCGAATAACAAGATTCCCGCGATCGTCGATCCCAACGGGCCGAACGGCGAGCCGTTGCCGCTGTTCGAATCGGGCACGATCCTGATCTATCTCGCGGACAAGAGCGGCCGCTCTTTCTGCCAGCCGATGCAGCGCGACGCTACGAGGCGATTCAGTGGCTGATGTTCCAGATGGGCGGCATCGGCCCGATATTCGGCCAGCTCGGTTTCTTCCATAAATTTACCGGCAAGGACTACGAGGACAAGCGTCCGCACGATCGCTATGTCGCCGAAACGAAGCGGCTTCTGAAGGTGCTCGACTAGCGGCTGGAAGCGCGCGAATAGATCATGGGCAACGAATACGGCATCGCGGATATCGCGACGTTTCCGTGGATGTGTAATCTGATCGGCTTTTACGAAGCGCGCGATCTCATCGGCTTCGATGCCTTCGCCAATGTCCGGCGCGTGCTCGATGCATTCCTCGCGCGCCCCGCCGTTCAGCGTGGACTGGAGGTTCCCGAACGCGTTTGAAGGACGCAGTCAGCGCGCGTCGTCGTACTTATTGTAAGGTGGGACGGCGCCAGGAATAGTAGATCGGCGTCGATGTTTCGATCTGCGGGTAAGGAGGCATGGCGCGATGCGCGCCGGCTTCCTTGTCTTCCGCGTTGAGCGCGCGAAACACGCTTTCGACGAGGTAAACGCTCAAGCGGCGTTCGATTCCGCGTCGTAGCGTGACCGTGAGCAAGGCGAGCGAGCGGACGGATTTACGTTAAAGAACCGGTAGAGAACAAGCGAACCTCGATTTGGGCAGCGGAGCCAGCAGGGATCAGCATCTTATCGGGATGCGTGTCTACCAAATTTCACGGCGCCTGTGGGAGCATGCGGACGCGTACATCGACTGCGACGCTGGCGACCAGCAAATATGAAGTCGTCGCAAAGAAAAAAGGCGTTGCTGGTGAGAGCAACGCCTGAAAGTTCATACCGCCGAGGGCTAGCCGAACCTGAGAAATGGGTCCGCGAAACCACGCGGGCGAACGAACTATAGCATCGTGCGTTTCGATTGAAATAGGTTGTCCGACCGTATATGCCGCGCAGGAATTTGCTTTTAAGTTTTTGATTCGACGAATGCGTGTCCGCAATCGTTATCGTAATCACGCCGCTCATTCAAGCCGATTCGAAAAAACTAAATAGTGCGGATTTAGATCTGCGGAGGTCGGGCGGCCACGTTCTAGTGGATTTCTTCCAATTTCCCGACTTTTGCACGGAAGGCATCAGTACAAAAACCCGGTCCAAAAAAGAAAGGCCACCCGAAGGTAGCCTCAAACCTTACTGCTGGTTGCTTTCTTTGGTCTGCCTACGTACTGCTACTTCTCGTTGCTTTGTACTGCGTCGCCTGCGTGGGCCTACGGGCGACGTATTCCCCGAGCATGTGGTTTTTAGCGTGCTCTTTCCCTGAACGCCACGCCGCTATGCGTGGTCTGCATGACGCTCGAACAATCGAGCGCCGCTACGTCTAGTGTCCGATGCGAATTCGCCTTGTCACTACTACGACATTGCGGTTTTGCATCGTATGAATTCGTTACCGGTACACATCGCGCTAGTCTTTAATTTTTAGAGTGTCGACTCGGCATGTTTTCGATTTGAACCCGCATTTTTGTCGCGCGCAACGCCACGCGCGCGACAGGTTCACAATGAGGCAGCAGCGCGAAAAGTTTGCGCGTCGGTCGAATGTCGTTGTTCATCGACGCATTTCGGCAGTCATGCCACAAGAAATCCAAACGGTTGTGCACAGAAACTGTAGACAACCTGACGTCGCCCGGCGTCGCGGATCGACTCGTTCGCGCCGAACTTTTTTCCATGAAAATGTCTCGCGATGGTGACATAATGGACACCTCTTCCCCGCTCTTTCAAGCCGGTTCTTTCGTCGCACAATCCGGCACGCGTAGCAATTATCCGCCACGACGTTCGTCGCTTTGATTTGCGTCGCCGCGCACGGCGAAACGCCCTGCCCCGGCTATGTCGAAACCGATGGCGGCAGCGCATTCGACATCGCGGCCGTGGTCAAAGACGCGGGCTCGCCGCAATCGGCGCTCGCCAGAATACGTAACACCGTGTCCAAGATCGACGCGGGCAGCGGATGTTCGATCTTTTCCGACAAGCACGCCTGTGATAAAACGCTGACGCTCGCGCACAAGGCCATCGAAGCGCTGCAAACGTGCGCATCGGCGAACCCGCCCAAGGGCACCACCCACGGTTGATTGGCCGGAAGAAGCGACGGGCGCACATAAAAAAACGCATGCCGCCGAATCAGGCGGCACGCGTTGCGTTACTTCGACTACTCGAGATCAGCGATCCAGGAACGGACGCAGTTTGTCGGCGCGGCTCGGGTGCATGAGCTTGCGCATCGCCTTGCTTTCGATCTGGCGGATACGTTCACGCGTCACGTCGAACTGCTTACCCAGTTCTTCGAGCGTGTAGTCCGAAGCCGTGTCGATGCCGAAGCGCATGCGCAGCACCTTCGCCTCACGCGGCGACAACGCGTTGAGTGCGTCGTCGATGGCGGCGCGCATGTTCGCGTGCGCCGCCGCTTCCGCCGGCGAGGTCGCGCCCTGATCTTCGATCATGTCGCCGAGCGTCGCGTCGGCATCTTCACCGACGGGCGTTTCCAGCGACACAGGCTGCTTCGCGATTTTGAGGATGCCGCGAATCTTCTCTTCCGGCATTTCCATGCGCTCGGCCAGCACCGACGGATGCGCTTCCTGTCCCGTCTGTTGCAGGATTTCGCGCGAGATGCGATTCAGCTTGTTGATAGTTTCGATCATGTGCACCGGCACGCGGATCGTGCGCGCCTGATCGGCGAGCGAACGCGTGACGGCCTGACGCACCCACCACGTCGCGTAGGTCGAGAACTTCCAGCCACGGCGATATTCGAACTTGTCCACCGCCTTCATCAGACCGATGTTGCCTTCCTGGATCAGATCCAAGAACTGCATGCCGCGATTCACATACTTCTTCGCGATCGAAATGACGAGACGCAGGTTCGCCTCGATCATCTCGCGCTTGGCCTGACGCATCTTCAGTTCGGCAGCCGTCATCTGACGGTTGATCTGCTTGAGCTGCTTGAGCGACAACGCAATCGCGGCTTCGATGTCAATGAGCTTCTGCTGCTCGGCCTGAATCGCCGGCAAGCTGCGCTCGAGCGATGCGCCGTATTGCTTCGACCCGGCTGCTGCGCACGTCGTCCATTCGAGATCGGTCTCGTGACCGCGGAACGTTTCGACGAACTTCTCGCGCGGCATGCCGCAACGGTCAACGGCGATCGCCAGCACACGCCGCTCGATCTCGCGAACTTGCGCGACTTGCTGCTGCACGTCGGCGCACAGACGATCGATGGTCTTGGCCGTGAAGCGGATCGAGCCGAGTTCACGCTGGATTTCAGCGCGCGCTTTCTCGATAGCCTTCGTCGCGACAGCGCTCGAACCCTTCGTATTGCTTGCCTGTTCGGCCAGCACACTTACGCGCGCGAAGATTTCGAGGCAGTCCGCCTTCAGCTGCTTCAGACGCACTTCGTTCGAAGCGCCAGATTCGCCGCCTTCCAGATCATCTTCGCTATCCTCATCGTCGACGGAGTCATCGCTATCGGTTTCCATATCCGACGACTCGGTCGTGTCGGACGCCGACATCTCTTCCGTGACTTCGTCTTCTTCCTTGAGACCGTCGACCAGGTCGTCGATCTTCAATTCACCCGATTCGACGTGCGCGGCATCGGCGAGAATCGTCGCGACAGTGGACGGGCAGGCGGCGATGGCCTGGATCATCTCGTGCAGGCCGTCTTCGATACGCTTCGCGATGGCGATTTCGCCGGCGCGCGTGAGCAGTTCGGTCGCGCCCATTTCTCGCATGTACATGCGAACCGGGTCGGTCGTGCGGCCGAACTCCGAATCGACGGTGGACAGCGCGTTTTCCGCTTCTTCGTCCGATTGTTCGTCGGACACGACCGTGGGTAAGTTTTCGCTCAGGAGCAACGTTTCCGCATCGGGCGCTTGCTCGTAGACGGCGACGCCCATGTCGTGAAACGTGCTGATGATGGTTTCCATCGCGGCCGTTTCCGCGAAATTGTCAGGCAGGTGATCGTTGATCTCGGCGTGCGTGAGATAACCACGTTCCTTACCCAATTGAATGAGCGCGCGCATCTGGCGCTGACGCTCTTCATTTTGTTCCGCGGTCATTGTGGCATCGGGCGGAATGATGCCGGCCTGGCCTTTCCCCTTGCTTGCGCGGCGGCCCGCGGTTTTGCGCGCCGGAGCGACGATATCCAGATCCGAATCTTCCCGATCAAAACTTGCCATACTTTCTCCTCGACAGGCTTGCTCGGCGATGACAGGTCCCCGGAGGTGAGCGTAACGGCCCACAATGATATCGATGACTTGTTCGACCACGGACGGCGGCTAGCTGAGAATCGCTTCGAGCAAAACGACACAATCCGCATATGGGTTGCGAAATGTGTTTTTTCAATCGCCATTTAAGGCGTAATTTAAGAGTATAGTAGGCATTGTTACCCTGCAGCAGATTTTTGCGGAATATTTGCGCAGGGCGCGTTTCGGGATTGCGGGAAATCCTCGACTTCACCTGATGAATACGCATGAGCGTTCGCTTTTACCTTTATTCATTTTGGTAAGCGCCCGCATGCGTCAACGAAAGCGGTGCCAATAAAAACTTCGTGTATAAGGTCTGAATTGGCCGGCGCGGTTCTTTGGCCGAAAGACCGGCTACGCCCGGTGCCGACTGCTTTAGCCGCAGTAATTGCTTTAGCCCGGAAAGGTGCTGTGCGATGGGTGTATCCTGCCGCAAGTCGGCTACTTGGCCGACAGATCTCGATTGCCTGTCTTCGATGCGTTCGACGTTGGGCATCGGTCGGATTCGGCCGGTGCGAAGCGCATTCACGAAAGTTTTTGCCCATGCTCCGGCCTGAACACGCGGTCTCGTTTCGTCACGGTGAATGACGGTCACGGAGGATGCATCGTCCGCAACGAGATAGGTCCGCAAACCGTCATCGCTTTCGAATTGACGACCGGCGTATTCGAGAGCGGTTGCCTCTGCTTCAGCGTTAAGCGATTTATCGATACTGCGCTCGATCGCAGCCGCATGCACGGTACGGACGCGATGCGCGAAATCAACCGGTGTGCCCAACAGGCTGCGCAGATAGTTGATTGGATGCGTCGCGCGCTTCAAATGGTCCCAGCAAGCCTCAACGACATCAGACAGTTTCTTGGCATGCAAACGTGCTTCGCGCATCAGCTTGAAAATCAGTAAATCACGAAAACCCAGTGCGCGCAGGCGCTCAAGGTCGGCAGGGACACGTCTTGGTTGTCTTTTTTGAGAGGTAGGGATTAGATCCTTATATATAGGGCCGTCTGCCAGCGTGGCAGACGGCATGGACAAAGAATGGTTCGGCAACGGACGCGCGCTCAATGTTGACGCTGGATTGACTGCTTCCGCGTGCGTCTCGTCTCGCTCGTCGGTGACCAGGCCAAGCAGCGAGGCGGCCATAGGCGTGAGATGCAGATACGCGCGACCGAATAGGCCTGCACCGCCGTAGCGAGTCTGTGGCGGCCGGGTGATGAAGTTGGCCGCCTCTAGATCGTCGAGGCTGCGATAGAAGGTTCGCATCGACTGCATGGCACGTCCGGTGAGTAATTCACGCCGGGCAAAAATGGCTGCGTATGGACGGCCGGCGTCGACGGTGCGCGCGAGCGCCGCCAGAAGACTTCGCGCTCTCGCAGGAATGGCCACGATGTGATTGGCGCGGTGGGCTGCGCGAAAGATCACCCACGGTAAGTTGGATCGATCGCAGGCGAACTGATCGAGCGTCTGCTGATCGTATTCTCCAGCTTGGGCAGGAGTGAGGTGAGGGCGAATTGGAACCTCGCCGGCAACGGAATGTTGCACGATATACATGTCAAGCCGACCATTCTTGGAAAATGGAAGTCAAACGCTTGACTGCCGATCACTATCCGCTAAACTTCGAGATGTGCACCTCGTCACCCGATTGGCGTCGGGGAGCGAACGGGCGAGTAGCAGTTAAGCCCGAATTCAAAGGCCTTCGGTTGGCGCCGAAGGCCTTTGTCTTTCTTGTGTCTGGTCGTTACATAAATCGATCCTTTTCGATTTAAAAAGAGCTTTAAAAAGAGCTAAGTGCTTGATTCTGAATGAGTCTCTAGTGGGTTTGCCGCTGAGTGTTTTGGTGACGAACATAACTAACTGATTTCAAAAGAAAACCTACTAGAGCATTATTTCTGCTCTGTCTCGCTGAGTGATTTGTTGATGAAGTCCGCAATCCGCTGGGCCCATTGCTCGGCTTCGTTTGCATCTTTATCAAAGAAGCGCACCCCTACCACACCGTTTCTGGTTGAGACCTCGCAGACTTTCTTTCGGCCGGCTCGTACGACGGTTGTGCTTGGCGCCACGATCTTCGGCTTATCCGTGGCAAGCGACACCGCTTTGTCTTGCGTGAAGTTTTCGTCTTCGACTAGACGGCGCACCGCTTCGATCACCTTATCTGCTTTACCCGCTTCAGCAAGCGCGGCAAGCTTCTGTGCTGCGTTACTTCCGAGCCGTTCCGGTCGTTCAGCGAGCGCTGCCTTGGCCACTTCCGGAATGGCGTCAAACGAGAAAATTCGTGTGACATGGCTCTTGCTGAGTCCGGCGCTTTCTGAAATCTCCGCGCGAGTCAGTCCGCTCAACTCCTGAAGTCTTTTGAAGTTCCAATACTTTTCGAAGTCGGTGAGCGACGGCGCAAGCAGGTTTGAGAAGAACGCAGCGAACTCGATTTCGCCCTCTTCGATTGATGCAACGTTCGCCCGGATCGTTTGGCGGCCGAGTTCGCGATATGCCGCGACACGGTTATGCCCCGCAACGATCTCGAACCGATCCTCGGGCAATGTGCGAACCAAAATTGGCGTGGCGAGCGCGTGCTGAGCGAGGTTGTTCTTCAACTCCTGGAACTGCTCAGGCGTGAGCTTGCGACGTCGTCCGCTGACCTCCACAAGCGCGTCGAGCGGCACCTCGAGTGCCGCCCTTTCCTGTAGTTGTCCTTCCAGTTCCTTGATCCGCGCTTGCGCCGTGTTGATGCGGTATTGCGCGTCCATCAGGCGTCCCGGCGATGTCCGGGGTTCGGTGTTGACGGGCCGGCTCTGCGCTGCTTCCGCTGGCTTGTTGCCGACGTTTGCCGTCTTTGCCAGTAGTCTGTCGCCAATGCCCATTTAAACCTCCGTCTTATTCCACGCGCGAACGAATTGCGCGTCGAGGTGTTCGGCGAGCCGGTCGAGCGGCTCCTTGAATCGGTTATATGCAGTGGTGCTACCGTCAGGCTTCGACAAGTCGTAGACCGTGGAAAGCTGTGCGGACGCGCCCTTCGGCACCGTCGATTCGGGAATTTCGAACGGTAGCACGCGATCGCCATAGGCTTTTTGCAGCCAGCCCCGTACGACGCGTGAGACTTCGTCGGACTTGGCCTTGGTCATGATTACGTTGACGAAATCGAAGCGCTTTTGCTCGAGCACGCCCGGAAGCTTCTTCGCGATGTCCGCGAAGAGATGCCAGAACTGAGTCGAGCTGGCGAAGTCGAGCGCCTCGGGTGGGCAGGGCAGCAGAATGGCGTCGGACGCGAGGAGCGCGTTGATGGTCAGATAACTGAGCGCGGGCGGCGTGTCGATGACGACCGCGTCGTATTCTTCCGTCAGCGGCATCAGTCCCCTACGGACGATCTCCCAGAACTCGAACGTGCTGTCATTGAGTACCTTGGCTGGGATCTCAAATTCCGCATCGAAAAGAGATGACGACGCGGGGATCAGATCGAGGTTGTGCCAGTACGTCTGCTGCACCGCATACTGGAGCGTGGCCTGATCGCCGTAGATGAGCGGGAGGAGGGTTTGATCGTCGGAAATCTCGGCGTCAGGCGCCCAGCCGCACAATTGCGTGGTGGTGCCTTGCGGATCGCAGTCAATTACGATAACCTTTCGACCTAGCAGCGTCAACGCTTGTGCAGCTGACACGGCGGTGGTCGTCTTGGCGACGCCACCCTTGAAGTTGGCAATGGTGACGATGCGCCCGCGCTTTCCCTCCGGCCGCCGCACACGCTCTTTCGTCGCGCGAATCCAGGTCAGCGCTTCTTCGAGCGTGAACTCCTTGCTGCGGCCCGCGCCCTTGGACGTGCCCGCGGGCAATTCGCCCTTGGTCGTCAGATATTGAAACCGCTGCTTGTCGATGCCGCACAACGACGCAACCTGCGCGCTCGTAAATGTTGGCGCGTTTTTGCGCGGATATGGCTCCAACATCGCATCGCGGATCTGATTGAGGATGTCAGTGGCTTGGGTGGCCACTCCCAAAAGCGTTTCGATCGAAACGGATTGATCGACTTCGGGAAGCCGAGCGCTTAGCATAGAGTTTGCAGTCACTGCCGAGCCTGAGTAAGCAAAAAATTCTTCAGTTTGTGGAAAACACACTGCAAACCGAAGAATAAACGTCGAACCGCTAAACCTCAAGTAAACTCTGAAGTTGTTGAAGCGTCGATTCGGGCGTTTTTGCAACACCAGCAGCCGGTCACTCTCGCGAACTAAAGTGATTCCTAAACGTTTACCGTCTTCCGCGCGGTTGTGGATCGAGCGTTCGTCGCCGCGCCTCGAACCTAGGCGGCGCAGCGATCCGATCGATCCCCGAAAACGGATTTGATGCCAGATAGCCAGTTTGGACGAGCCATTCGCACAGTGCCAACAGGATCGAGCGGGCGGTTTCGCGGCTCCGGTCAGAAAGCGGGCCCACAAATGGCCTCCACCCGGCGAGCTGCCGCTCGACACGCCCCGAAGCAATCCAGCGCGCAGCGGGTTGCGGGTCGGCGAGAAAAGACGCGAGATATTCGCTGCAATCGCTTGTGTCGAGCGAGGAGAGTGGCTTCTGCTTTTCGACAAGCGCCCACAGTAAGAGCCGCTCGGCTTCGCGCCGATAGGCGCGCATCGTGTGCTCGCTGGCTGAGCGCGCGGCGAGCCAGGCGTGAATCGCCGCGCTATCAGTGGGAAAGGAACCGGTGGCGCGATTTGTCCCCTTTGATCCATCGAGCGATGCCGGCACATAAAGCGCTTCCAGTGGCGCAACCGTTACCGCGCCGCTGCGCGCATCGGCGCGATCGGACAGCGAATCCGGCCATTGCCGCCGCGGAATTACGGCAAGTGGCGAGATCGTGTGCGAAAGCGCCTGCGCATTTAACCGCAACCAGTCGACGACCCGTTGCGCGCCTTTGGGGCCGAGTCGCGGAACATGCGTGTACCAGCGATGCCGCTTCGCCTCCACCAGAGCGATAACATCGCCGATCGTGCTGAGCTCGGCCGCGGCGAGCCGTTGCGCCACTGGCGGTTCGAACCAGCCATCTACCGGATGATCCGGATGCGGATCGTGCGCGAGATTCGCCTCCATCCGTGCGAGCGCATCGGCCTGCCGGCGTCTCAGGCGCGCATTGCGCGCCGCCCGTCGATCCACTGACGGCGAAGCGCCTTCCGGATATTCGTCCTCGAATAACGCGAGCAGCTCCGCCTCGGTAAAAACACCGTCCGGATCGACGCGCTCCCGAAACGCCTCCAGCGAAGGCGCGCTTGCCGCAGACGTATCGAATTGCGGAATGCTGCCAGGCCGAAGCCTCAGCAGCCGCGCGGCTTCGACGTCGTGTGCGCGGCGTGCGAGCACCGAGAGCGTGTCGCGCAATACCGCAATCAGCCGGCGTGTGGTGCGGACATCCGCGCTGCTATCGCCATAAGATGCGTGCAACTGCACTTCCGCCACACCATCCAGATAGCCGCGATACAGTGCGAAATGTTGTCGTGTAAGAAGCGTGGGCAGGGCGACGCGCGCCTTCGATACGGCGCCGGAACCCACTGCTGAGCCCGTTTTCTCACGCGTCATTTGTCTTTTGTTTTCAGCTAGTTGTGGCGAGGTTATCAATCACCCTCAAATTTGGCAAAGAAAATCGTTGCATCTGATAAGTGACATTATCAGCTTAATGCCATGCTCCGCGCCACCGCGCTTAAATGTTGATTCTGCCCAGCGCATATTGTGAGGACCTCCACAGCCGCCTGCGCAGGAGACACGTGCCATGCGCCACTCTAGATGCACTGCCGCCCGCGCGGACGATCCCGACGATCCGAACGAAGCTCCCCGCCCGAGCTTGCCGGAGGCCTACGCGTCGATACGCGTGCCGTCGTCCGGCGGATGGGTGCGCCGCTTCCTTGCGTTCGCGGGTCCGGGCTACATGATCTCGGTCGGCTACATGGACCCCGGTAACTGGGCGACCGATATCGCCGGTGGATCGCGGTTCGGCTATACCTTGCTTTCGGTCATCCTGATATCGAATCTGATAGCGGTTTTGCTTCAGGTGCTGGCCGTGCGTCTGGGCGTCGCGACCGGGCGCGATCTGGCGCAGGCATGCCGCGATCACTACTCGAAACCGGTCAATCTGGCGTTGTGGCTGGCGTGCGAGGCCGCGATCGTCGCTTGCGATCTCGCCGAAGTGATTGGCACGGCCATCGCGCTGCAGTTACTGTTCGGCCTTCCGCTGATCGCCGGCGCGCTCCTCACCGCGCTCGATGCGTTTCTCCTGCTGCTTCTGCTCAACCGGGACTTCCGCCTGCTCGCCGCCTTCGTGATCGCGCTGCTCGCAGTGATCGCCGTGTGCTTCCTGTTACAGATTGCCGCCGCCTCGCCACCGTGGGCCGCTGTGTTGCGCGGTTTCGTACCGTTGCCGCATATCGTGACAAATCGCGACATGCTTTACGTCGCGATCGGCATTCTCGGCGCGACCGTGATGCCGCACAACCTCTATCTGCACTCGTCGGTCGTGCAGACGCGCGCCTACGGGGAGTCCGTGCCAGCGCGCCGCGAAGCGATACGCTGGGCGACGCTCGACAGCACCCTCGCCCTCACGCTAGTGCTGTTCGTCAACGCGGCCATCCTGATACTCGCGGTGGCCGTCTTCCATGCGCGCGGCCATGCCGAAGTCGCCGAGATCGGCGATGCGTTCCATCTGCTCTCGCTGCTCTTGGGATTCGGTCTCGCGTCCACTTTGTTTGCGGTCGCGCTGCTTGCGTCGGGCCTCAACTCGACCGTCACCGCGACGCTCGCCGGTCAGATCGTGATGGAAGGCTTTCTGCGGTTGCGCATTCCGCGCTGGGGAGACGCCTCATTACGCGTGCGATCGTCATCGTGCCGGTGATCGTCGTCACCGCGATCTACGGCGACAAAGGCACGGCGCAATTGCTCGTGCTCAGTCAGGTGATCCTGTCGATGCAACTGCCGTTCGCGGGTGTGCCGCTCGTGCGTTTTGTGTCCGATCGCGGCAAGATGGGCGTCGTCGGCTTCGGGCACGGCGGACGGCTCGCGACGCGAATCGCCGCGCAAAGCGATATCGACTGCGCGGTGTGCTATTACGCCGATGACGCGTCGAGTTGCATCGACGATATTCCGACCATTCGCTGCCCGATGGTCTTCCATTTCGCCCAGCGCGACACGCGCACGCCGCCCAACGCGCTGCAGCGCGTGCGCGCGGCGCTATCCGACCCAGCCGCAGATCGAACAGTATGGTTTACCCGGACGTAGCGGAAGGCTTTGCCGATCCTGCCCATGTAAACTCGGACAAGGCGGTGGGCCTGATGGCCTATTCGCGCACGCTTGCATTGCTGCGCAATGTGCTCCGCCCGGTCTACGACCTGAACCGGCTGTGGGAGCAGCATTGCTATTTCGAGTTCGCGCTGCGCGACGTCGATGCGGTGATGCCGACCATGGTCGCCGAACCGTACGTGAACCATGTGCCGACCATGACAGGCGGTGTCGGTTACGAACAGTTGAAGTGCTTCTACACGCATCACTTCGTCAATTCGAATCCAGCGGACACGAAGCTTATTCCCGTCTCGCGCACGATTGGCTCGGACCGGGTCGTCGACGAGTTCGTGTTTTGTGCGACGCACGACCGCGAGCTCGACTGGCTTTTGCCGGGACTCGAGCCGACAGGAAAATACTTCGAAGTGCCGATGCTCGCCGTCGTGCGCTTTCGCGGCGACAAACTGTACAACGAACACATCTACTGGGATCAGGCGTCCGTCCTTGTGCAGATCGGCGTGTTCGATCCGTCGGGGCTGCCCATCGCTGGGCGGCGCACCGCACAAAAGCTCCTGGACGAAACGCTGCCGAGCAACGAACTGATGCCGAACTGGGGATCGAGCGAGGGCAAGCGGGTGTGATGCGCTGACCTGAGAATCGTTCGCAGTTCTTTGCATACGCGCGATACGTGCACTACGCTGATCCTTAACGATCCGGGCGAAAAATAAAGCGAATGCACATGCCGGACTGAACCGGCATCGCGCGTCACCATGTTGCAGCCACCAAAAATGTCCGGACGGCCGGAGGTCTCGTGCACCGCTCGTCTACCCCGTGCTGAACGACGCCGCTCGCGCGAGCGCTTTCGCTCGCATGCGGTGTCTCCTGCCTGTTTCGCGCGCTGCGCTTGACAACAACACGCCGCAATCCGGACAAACCGCTACCTGCGATACCCGCGCGCCGAATCCATCGACAGTTCCGGTCATTGCGGTGCCCGGCAGCATGGATGTCACGATCGTCGTGCTGTCGGGTGTCCAGCTCGACATAGCCAGCCGGGAGTAGCGGCTTGCTCGTGCGCAACCGGAGCACGGCGATCAACAACGGCTCGATCACGACGACCGACGTGGCGGCTCGGCCGGTGGCGGCGGCCAGAACGTGCTGACCAACAACGGTTCGATCGAGGTCGCGGACAACGGCGCGCACGGCATGGTGTCACTGGATACGTCGCCGGGTCCGCTGAACAACGCAGGAACCATCGTAGCGCGCGGCGCGGGCAGTTTGGCGTGCTGATGGCCAACAGCGCGTCCTTCTCGAATGCGGCGAATGCAGGCGTCGTGAGTCAGCAGGCGAGCGGCATAAGCGCGAATGGCGGCACACTGAACAACGCCCGGTCGATTTCGGGCACGACCGGCGTGTCGATTGCGAACACAGCCGAAACGATCACGAACAGCAGCACGATTCTCGGCACGAGCGGCGAGGGCATCGTCGCGAACGGCAAGATCAACGTATCGATTACGAATACCGGCACGATTGTGGGCGTCGCGGGCGTCGCCGTGCGAACCGATACCGGCAGCGACACGTTCAATATGAACGGCGGTACCGTGACGGGACAGATCCGTCAGGGCGACGGTTTCGATGCCTTCACGATGACCGCCGGACAAATCGATTCGCTCGATCAGGGCGACGGCACCGACATGTTCAACATGTCGGGCGGACGTATCGTCGGCGTGTTCATTAAGGCAACGCTGAACCAGCCGTTGTATTCATCGATTCAGGCGCAAACAGCAGCAGATTCATCGTGAGTGAGGCTTTGCGCCTGGATTTCCGGTCCACCAGGGTGTTGCGCCTGGGCCTGCGGCCCGCTTTCCCCCATTACGGGCGAACCTGTGCCATCAATCGCTTGCGCGAAA
>LFLF01000246.1 GCA_001184395.1 Candidatus Paraburkholderia calva
ATTTGAATTTCCTGGCGCTTAATGTAATCCATCATTTCCGCCATCGTGGCCTCATAAGATCGGTTAGCCTCATTATTGTTGCGGGTACTCCCTTGCCCCTCATCCTGATTACTTCCCGATGGATTCATCTGTATTTAAAATTTTTAGAATACATACTATCTTATAATTTTAAGTATACACATTTGAGAAAACACATAACCAAACACACATATATTTATATCATAGTCAAAGTCAGGATAAATATCACATAGACGATCTTTTCCTACCAAAATAAATCAAAAGCTAAGGAAAAGATACTCTATCTATAGTCCATCCTAATCTATGGAGTTCACAAACTCCTGCTAGCATCTAGCTGTACAAACAAGGCTCTAAGCCTATCAAAAGCTATCTACAATGAGTCCGAGACTCTATCCCTAAGCCGTGGGTGTCCTAATGACCTCGTCCATGATAGGGTCCTCCTCAGGATCCTCCTCGGGGTCAGCCTCCGCATCGTCCTGAGCACCGTCCTCTGCATCATGCTCCACGTCCGGTCCCGGAGCAGGTGCCACACTCTGGGCAGTAGCAGACTCACCAGCCTCGGTCGAGTCCTCAATCACTATAGTGTCCTCGCAGGCTATGCGCACACGGTGCATGCGCTCCTCATGATGCTGAATCTGCCGACGCAGTCGCTCGATCTCCTGGTGTGCGTCATCTCTCTCTCTAGATAGCATCTCGATGTACTCCCAACTCTGCTGCGCACCCTCACGGTAGGCCTCACGCTCACTCAGTAGTACTGCTACTAGCTCATCCCGCTCGAGCTCTAACTGATGCACTACCCAATTTGGGTAGGTGAACGCCTCGCGTCCAATACAGAAGCAGGGAGGTCCAGTCAGTGGATCGCAGATCCTCGGCCTGTTCACGCCGTAGTCATGGTAGCGCACATTATGCGGTAGAGTAGGGGGGTATCTCGTCCTCTGCTGTCCAACGTCACTAGCCATCCTATCAAATAATAATGTCAGGTCAGTTCTATAATAACTTAAGGAAATAAAACATTTATTGAAATTGTACCCAACAATTCACAATAAACATTTCCGCATGCTAGAATATAACAATAACTCTAGTCCTCAAAGCTCTATTGAGTTTTAACATTTATCATATTTTATTATTTCTAAGTTTCAAGTCTTTTATTTACGTTCTCCTAGAACTTATGCTCTGATACCACCTGTGGCGCCCCGGCCTCCCGGGCAGGCTGCGGGCCCCTCTTTGTGGGTCCCCGCATGCATGTCGGGTGGGTCGGGTCGTCAGCCCGCTCCGATTTGCATCGAAGTAAGGGCGCAAGCAAGCAATAATATAGGCTTGTTGCTCAAGTAGTAAATTTCAGATAATTTGCGGAATACTAATTTACTATTACAAGCCATAGATTACAGTCCGAGAAAATTCAAACGGGAATTAAAACAAATTACATAAAAAGTTCTAAAAACCAAACACATGATAAAACAATTTATTGCTATGGTTCTAAGTTCCACATGATCACCCATCGAAGAATCATAATTATTTATAATCACCACCTCTTCAGAAAATCGTCCCTAGCAGTAAAATTTGAACAACAATAATATTTTTATGAGATTTCGCTCAGTGAGAACAATTTCAAGTTTAACACATAATTGTCATGGCAACCACATTTAAAAATTTAAACATGTAATAAAAAGGATACAGGGAATTTCCAGCGAAGCGATAAACTAACCGATACATCGTAAAGTATAATGT
>LFLF01000247.1 GCA_001184395.1 Candidatus Paraburkholderia calva
GCTTATGGTGGATGGTTTTGTTGTTCGCTGGTTTCCGACTTCGACAATCAGATTCTCAGCTGAAACCACCACCGCCTTCAATTTCCCGCCTCAACTACCCCCATACACCACTTCCGACTTTAGCTCGGTGGCGACTCGCTGCTGGGCTTCGTCGATCACCTCCGGCGTGCGTGCGGTCAGCGCGTCGATCATCGCTTCGACTTGGGCCGCGGGCAAGCCTACGCGACGCCCCTGCGCGATCCAGTGCCGCCGCTGAATCTTGTTGATCAAATAGCCGCGCACGGCCATGGCGAGCCGTACGCGCTGCGTGGCGATGCGGTTGCGGCCCGTGCCGATGATTGGATGCGCCGACAGCACGTCGTACAGCGGCGTCGAGCGATATTGATTGCCCGGCAAATGCACGATGCTGAAGTTCTTCGCGTGGCCGTCGGTGGCGGCGAGCAGCCAGAAGACGAGTTGCGTCTTGAAGAAGTCGCGTCGATCTTCGGCGACGCGCATGGAACTGGACAGCACATCCATGATGCGTTCGATACCGGGACCGCCGTCCGCCTCGTACTTGTGCAGCGCTGGCATAGCGGTGGCCTGACACATATCCTCTTGCGGCAGCCGCAAAATTCAGCGCTTGTCGCTCAACAGGCAACGGTCGAAGCGTTCGACCACAAGCGCTTTCTGATCGATCTCGCAGCGCGCGATGGGCAATCCATACGCCGCGACGATCTTCGCGCAGAGCCATTCGTTTTCGACGGAGGTGCGCATGTCTGCCTGCATGTTGCCGACGAGCCCAAGCGGCAGCTTAAAGATATGCGTGGTCGGCGTGCTGCCCTCGGGCACCAGCCACTTGCTGCGATGGCGCAGCAGCGCGGTTTTCTCCTGCGCACCGGCAATGGACAGGCACAGATCGTCCCCGGTTCGTGCCGGCCGGGATGCGGCGCGGCGGTAGTGTCGCGCAATAGTTGCGCGATTTGCGCCTCGTTCAGCGCGCGGCCGCCGATGCTTTCGAGACCGGCGGGTTCTTCGTCCGCCGGCAGCATTTGCAGCGCGCCGACGCAATCGCGACCGAGTTTCTTCAGCAGTTGAAACGGCGCAGTGCTGCCGGTTTTGAAGCGCGTGGCGATGCAGCGGCGAATCGGCTCGCTGTCGGGCAGAAGGTTGTCGAAGAAATCGGCGACGACCTGTCCGCGATAGGGTTAATTGCCCGGCGTGAACGGCAGCGACAGGGAGAGCGGCCGGCCTTGCGGATCGGCGATCCAGTCGTCGCGATACACGAGGCGTTCGCCGCCCGGCGTGTTGTCCCAATGGCCCACGGGCAGACCGTTTATCCACAGATCGAGCCGGCCGGACGAGGTGCAGCGCGCCATGCTCATGCTTACCAGTTCTCCCGTTTCTTGTAAGCCGATAGGCGTTTTTTTGCGGCAGCCTTTTTGGCTGCCGTGACTGACTGGTCGCCGCCCGGTGTCAACGCCATGTCGACGCCCAGCACGCGCAGCACCTTGAACAGGCGTTCGATGCTCACCGCCGCCGGATTGGCTTCCAGTTGCGCATAGGTCTGCTGCGTGACGCCGAGCCGAGTTGCGCGGCGATCATGGCCTGCGTCAGACCGGCAGATTTTCGGAGCTAAAGTCGGAAGTGGTATGGGTAGTTGAGGCAGGAAATTGAAGGCGGTGGTGGTTTCAGCTGAGAATCTGATTGTCGAAGTCGGAAACCAGCGAACAACAAAACCATCCACCATAAGCAAGGA
>LFLF01000248.1 GCA_001184395.1 Candidatus Paraburkholderia calva
AGTCGGGAGGATTCGGCAGGCGATGTATCGAGGACTGAAGCGCGTCGACCAATTCTTTCTGCTGATCCAGGCAGCTTACAACCTGACGCGCATGGGAACGCTGGCCGCTCGGGCGGCATGAGAGCGAACGTCGAAAAGAATGCGACATTAGCAGCACCTGAATCAACGAAGTCCGGCGTTAAATTAGTTGGGTCTGAACGTCGCGTTGGCTCTTTCGAATGAGTAGGCGCACATTCAAAAAAACTATTTCAACAGCCTCCTAGCGACAAAAAACCGCCCCGCATCCCGCGGGGCGGTTCATCATCACCTCACCACATCAAACCCGAATCACGACACCGTGGGGTTGTTCGCGATGAAATTCTTGAAGGTGGTGTAAGCCGGGTTCTTCGTGACGCCATCGGCCTGGATCAGGCTGTAGCTCTGGTCGATCACGGCGTACATCATCACACATTCGATGTTGTACTTGTCCTTGATCAGTAATACGTGGACATCGCGGCGGTCGTGTATGCGACCTGCACGTCCGACGTGTCGTTGGGCGACCAATCCCATTCCGTCAACCAGATTGGCACGTTGAACGAATCCTTCAGCACTTGCAGCACGTTCACGCATGCGTTGTAACGGTCCGCGCACTCGATCTTGCCGGAGCTGCGATACCAGCGGAACGTTGTGAAGTCCCAGCGAACCAGCGGTGCGCCCGACGAACCCGTCGCCGTGCCGTCGGCGGTGACGCCGGTCCACAGCATTTGCAGCACGCGGTAAGCCATCGGGATACCGACCTTCACGACGCACTTAATGGTCGGATCGACCGCCTTCACGCCCGCGATCATGCCGCGGAACGACGGCCACTGCGCCGGGTTCTAGTCGGCCGTCTGGCTGCCGTCGCCGCCGATCTCGCGGGACGCGGCGCATCGCTCGCGGCGAGTTTCGAACTGGACATCGACGACCTGGCGCGTCATGACGACATGCTCGCGCGCTGTGCCGCCGAACTGGTCGCGCCGGATATCGTGCTGGTCGTCCCAGCACCCTGCCGGATAAGGCCACCTGTCAAGCGGACGCCACGCTCGCCGCGCGCGAATTCACAACCAACGCGTTGTCGGTCATCGCGCTGCTGACGCCGGTCGCCAATCTGCTCGAAGCGCGCGGCAAGGCGTGCTCACGGTGATATCGTCGGTGGCGGGCGAGCGCCACCGTGACGTCTGCTATACGCCGCGCTTCTGGTCTCTGATCATGCTGATCATCCGCGCCCTGCCGCGCTTCTTCTTCAAGCGCGCATCGCTCTGATTCACCACCGCTCGTACACCGTTGTTCATTTACGCCGTTACAAAATAAATCGGATAACAAAACGTTTGCGCACGCCGTCAAGCTTTCGTTGATCTAAAACTTCTTCTTTCCGCGCCGTAAGCGAAGTGAGAAAGGCATTAAGGCAACGCTGAACCAGCCGGTTGTATTCATCGATTCAGGCGCAAACAGCGGCAGATTCATCGTGAGTGAGGCTTTGCGCCTGGATTTCCGGTCCACCAGGGTGTTGCGCCTGGGCCTGCGGCCCGCTTTCCCCCATTACGGGCGAACCTGTGCCATCAATCGCTTGCGCGAAAGAAAGATAAACGTTGGTCAACGCCAGCGCAACGAAAGCCCGATTGGCGTTCTTCGCCAGACCCCGATAGCGCACCTTCGTGAAGCCCCACAGGCGTTTGACAACAGCAAACCCCTGCTCAACGCGAGCACCGATCT
>LFLF01000249.1 GCA_001184395.1 Candidatus Paraburkholderia calva
ACGAGTTCGGGCACGACTGAGAACAAATCGCCGACGAGACCGTAATCGGCCACGCTGAAGATCGGCGCTTCCGGGTCCTTGTTGATCGCGACGATCACCTTTGAGTCCTTCATGCCGGCCAGATGCTGGATCGCGCCCGAGATGCCGATCGCCACATACAACTGCGGCGCCACGATCTTGCCCGTCTGGCCCACCTGATAGTCGTTCGGCACGTAGCCCGCATCGACCACCGCGCGCGATGCGCCCAGTGCCGCACCGAGCTTGTCGGCCAGCGGCTCGAGCGTCGCGGTGTAGTTCTCGCCGCTGCCCAAACCCCGACCACCCGACACGATAATGTTCGCGCTCGTCAGTTCCGGACGATCCAGCTTCGTGACTTCGCGCGAGACGAACTGCGAGATACCCGCGTCCGCCGCCGCTTCGATCTTCTCGACCGATGCATTGCCGCCTTCCGCCGCCACCGGATCGAAGCCCGTTGCACGCACTGTCACGACCTTGACCGGATCGCTCGATTGCAACGTGGCGATCGCGTTGCCCGCGTAGATCGAGCGCTCGAAGGTATCGGGGCTGTCGACGGCGGTGATGTCGCTGATCTGCGCCACATCCAGATGCGCGGCGATACGCGGCGCGATGTTCTTACCGTAAGCCGTCGCCGGCGCGAAGATATGCGAATAATCCTTCGCGATATTCAGCACCGTGCCTTCGACGTTTTCCGCGAGACCCTCGGCGAGTTGCGGCGCGTCGGCCAGCAACACCTTGCTCACGCCCGCGATCTTCGCGGCCGCGTCCGCAGCGGCCTGCGCGTTCGAACCCGCCACCAGCACGTGAATGTCGCCGCCCACTTTCGCGGCCGCCGTGACCGTGTTCAACGTCGCCGCCTTGATCGACGCGTTGTCGTGTTCCGCAATTACCAGAATCGTCATTTTGTCGCGTCTCCTTTACAGCACCTTGGCTTCGGTCTTGAGCTTGTCCACCAGCGTCTTCACATCCGGCACCATGATGCCGGCGCTACGCTTGGGCGGCTCGGTGACCTTCAGCGTCTTCAGACGCGGCGCGACATCCACGCCGAGATCGGCGAGCTTCACGGTCGTCAGCGGCTTCTTCTTCGCCTTCATAATGTTCGGCAGCGTCACATAACGCGGCTCGTTCAGACGCAGATCGGTCGTCACGACAGCAGGCAATTTCAGCGAAAGCGTTTCCGCCCCACCATCGACTTCGCGCGACACCGTAGCCTTGCCGTCCGCCACCACGACCTTCGAGGCGAACGTCGCTTGCGGCAGACCCGCCAGCGCGGCCAGCATCTGACCGGTCTGGTTCGAATCGTCATCGATCGCCTGCTTGCCGAGGATGATCAGCTCAGGCTTCTCCTGATCGACCAGCGCCTTGAGCAGCTTGGCGACAGCCAGCGGCTGCAATTCGTCGGCGGATTCGACCAGAATCGCGCGATCCGCGCCGATGGCCAGCGCCGTGCGCAGCGTTTCCTGACATTGCGTCACCCCGCACGACACGACGATCACTTCGCTCGCGACGCCCGCTTCCCTCAGACGCACCGCCTCTTCCACGGCGATCTCGTCGAACGGATTCATCGACATCTTCACGTTGGCGATATCGACTCCCATGTTGTCCGACTTCACGCGGACCTTCACGTTGTAATCGACCACGCGTTTGACTGGCACCAGTACCTTCATTCGTTCATGCTCC
>LFLF01000250.1 GCA_001184395.1 Candidatus Paraburkholderia calva
CCGAATGGCCACGGCAGCGCCGCGCTAACACGGGACGATTTCCTCACGTACGGCGGGACGATCGATGAATTGAACTTCACCCCTGATCCTGATCGATCGCGTACCTTTGGCACCTTCACGGGAATCGGCCCGGTCGCCGTCAATACCTCGCGTTCGGGCAAGTAGCCGTTGCACACCACCGCGCGTTGCCCGTGCATTGTCTTCACGCTCGTGAACGCATCTTCACCGTCGCGCCGCCCGGCAGGTCCGCGTTCAGCAACATGTCGCGCGCCTGGTAATGCACGTTGCCGACGATATCCGCGACCGAGTAGATACGCCCCGACGGCACCTCGGCGTGCTCGAGCGTCGCGAGTACGTCGTCCATTGAGTGATGCGTGGTCCATGCGTCGATGGCGGCGTCGAGCATCGCGCTCTGCTTCACGCGGCCGTCGTTCTGCGCGAGCGCGGGATCGTCGGCGAGGTCAGGCCGGCCGATCACATGCATCAGGCTTTTGTAGATGGGATTGCTGTTGCCCGCGATCACGACGAAGCCGCCATCCTCCGTGCGATACGTATTCGACGGCGCGATTCCGGGCAACGCCCCGCCGCTGCGCTCGCGCACATGGCCGAGCAAGTCGTATTCGGGGATCAGGCTTTCCATCAGGTTGAAGACGCTTTCCACGAGTGATACATCGACCACCTGGCCATCGCTCTGGCCGGTCTTCACACGCAGCAGCGACATTAGCACGCCGATCACGCCGTGCAGCGACGCGAGGGAATCGCTGAGGCTCACGCCGACACGCGCGGGCAAGCCTTACGCATCGCCGGTCGTATAGCGGATTCCGCCCATCGCCGCGCCGATCGCGCCGAAGCCGGGACGGTCGCGGTACGGACCGGTCTGTCCGTCCGTAGCTGGAGATGCGCACCATCGTCAGTTTCGGGTTGATCTCATGCAAAACCTCCCAGCCGAGCCCGAGCTTTTCGAGCGCGCTAGGACGCATGTTTTTGATGACGACGGCTGCGTCCCGTGCGAGCCGCTTGATGACGTCCGCGCCTTCGGGCGACTTGAGATTCACGCACACGGACTTCTTGTTGCGTGACTGGAGATACCACCAGAGCGACGTACCTTCGTGCAGCTTGCGCCACTTGCGTAAGGAATCGCCGCCGTTGGGGGTTTCGATCTTGATGAGTTCCGCGCCGAACTCGGCCATCATGCGCGCCGCAAAAGGCGCTGCGATCAGCGTGCCGATTTCGATCACGCTAATGCCCTTGAGTGGTCCGCTCATGCCGCTTGTCTCCGTCTATATGATTCGTTAAGGTAAACTTATTGGCGAACGCTCGGGCGCGTCCAACCGCATTTCGGCAAGCATCGTTCGCGAAACGCGAACGCTCGAAAGTGTTCAGATATCTTCAGACATTCGAAGACATCTATTAGTGCCATTTCTCTTCTACCGAACGCAAATGATCGAACAGCAGCCGGCAGACAGGCGAGAGCGCCGCCGAGTCGCGCACGATGATGATCAGAATACGCGCAGCCCATTCGTCCTCTAGCAGGCTGTTGAAATAGTCTTTTTGAACGTGCGCCTACTCATTCGAAAGAGCCAACGCGACGTTCAGACCCAACTAATTTAACGCCGGACTTCGTTGATTCAGGTGCTGCTAATGTCGCATTCTTTTCGACGTTCGCTCTCATGCCGCCCGAGCG
>LFLF01000251.1 GCA_001184395.1 Candidatus Paraburkholderia calva
AGCAATTGGTCGATCAACTCATCGGAGAACAACTTCGGTGCCTTCGGGCTCTTATTCTTCTTTGTCACGGGTGCTTCCGTTATAGGACGTTATTCCCGTTATCGTCTCATGACCTCGGCACACAGAATCTATGGTCACTCCCGTTCCTGCAAGTCTGATTTCGATGTAGTGAAGGCTTGCGTAAATTTATCCGGCGTCGTTGTCGAGATAGTTCTCCGTGCCACGATGAGAGTCGCGCCTGATGATCCTGAAAAAAATCTTCGGCTTCGAAAGCCCGTTCTGTGTTCAGGTTCTTCGTCAGGCCGGTGTGCCATTCATGTCATCAAATTTCAGCGGTCGCAAAAACAGGGGGCACTTCGGTAGAACTCGACAGAGTTTTGGACGCTCAGCTCGACATTACATCCGCTCCCGCATTAAATGTGGTGTGGCGCGTAGCAAGTGCCCAGGCCGTTCGCGCCAACTTGTTGGCTAACGCGCAGGCCACCACGTTGGAATGTCGGCGCGCAAGCATGGCTCGAACCCATTCGGCCAGGTGGCCGGATTGCCGCTCAAGCCGCTGCATGTAGGCGCGAGCGCACTGCACTAGCAGACGCCGGATGTTCTTGTCACCGCGCTGCTAATACCCAGCAGATTGGACCTGCCACCAGTGCTGTATTGGCGAGGCACCAGCCCGAGAGAGGCAGCAAAGTCCCGGCTGTTGCCGTACTGCTTACCATCGCCCATCTCTACCGCGAGCACGCTGGCCGTGACGGGACCGACACCGGGAACTGATAGCAAACGTTGACCGAGGTCATCGTCTGTAAGTTGCCGTGCTATCTCCTTGTCGATCTCACCAGTCTGTTCGTTGAGGTACTTGTGGTGAACATGCAGCCTTTGGAGAATCGAGATTAGGCGCACAGGCAACGAATGCTCGACGAGCACTGCTGGCAGGCGAGCAATAACGGCTTGGCCGACCGGTAGGCTGATGCCAAATTCCAGCAGGAAATCCTGAATCTGGTTAGTCGTCTTCGTGCGATCCTGGATCAGCGATTCGCTCACGCGATGCAAGGCCGACAGTGTTTGTTGTGATTCGGTCTTCGACATAACGAACCGCATTGAAGGACGCGATGCCGCCTCTCGCAAATGGCCTCGGCGTCAACGAAGTCATTGTTGTTGGTTTTGACGAAGGGCCGGACGAATTGCGGTGATATGAGTTTGACTTGGCTCCCCAAATCAGCGAGTCTGCGGGCCATGTATGTGCGCCGGCACAGGCTTCCCATCACCACAGTACACGCGTGGAAGGTGGCGAAGAACTCGACGAGTTGCTTGCAGCTCACTTTCTTGCGAAAAATTGCCCAATTGGCTCGATCCTGGCCGTGAAGATGGAACGAGTGTTTGCCCAGATCAATTCGAATCAGCGTCACGCTTTGCATGATGATCTCCTGTAACAGAACACCCTACAGCGTACTTGCATGTAAGGTGAGAGTGACCATCTCATTAAATCTTACAGACTCCAAGGTTAAGGCAACGCTGAACCAGCCAGTTGTATTCATCGATTTAGGCGCAAACAGCGGCAGATTCATCGTGAGTGAGGCTTTGCGCCTGGATTTCCGGTCCACCAGGGTGTTGCGCCTGGGCCTGCGGCCCGCTTTCCCCCATTACGGGCGAACCTGTGCCATCAATCGCTTGCGCGAAAGATA
>LFLF01000252.1 GCA_001184395.1 Candidatus Paraburkholderia calva
ACCGATAACAAATTGTTTACGCTGTAACGACTTGTCATGAAAGAGCTTGGTCCTCTCCTTGTATAACCGAGCATTATCGTATGCCTCCAAACGAATTTCTTCTAACTCTTGGAGTTGAAGTTTTCTTTCAGATGCTGCTTCCTTAGCATCCCAATTGCACTGTTTCACTGCCCAAAAAGCGCGATGTTCAATCTCAACAGGCAAATGACACAACTTACCAAAAACCAATCTATAGGGAGACATTCCAATCAATTTCTTGTAGGCGGTGCGATACGCCCAAAGTGCATCATCCAATCTCAAACTCCAGTCTTTTCAATTTGGGTTCACCGTTTTCTCAAGAATACTTTTGATCTCACGATTTGAAACTTCTGCCTGTCCATTGGTTTGTGGATGATATGTTGTGGCAACACGGTGATGTACTCCATACTTACGCATCAAAGCCTCCACAGTGCGATTGCAAAAATGAGTACCTTGGTCACTGATGATTGCTCGTGGAATACCAAACCTACTAAAGATGTGAGACTTGAGAAATCCTACAACCACTTTAGAATCGTTAGTTCGGGTAGCTTTTGCTTCTACCCACTTCGACACATAATCCACAACAAGCAGTATATAAAGAAAACCAAATGAACTAGGAAAAGGACCCATAAAATCCATTCCCCATACATCAAAAATTTCACAAAACAAAATAGGAGTTTGGGGCATTTCATTACGATGAGATAAATTGCCAACTCTTTGACACTTTGTACAACTCTTACAAAAAATATAAGCATCCTTAAACAATGTTTCCCAATAAAACCCACTATCAAGGATTTTTCTAGCTGTCCTTTTAGGACCAAAATGTCCACCACAAGCAAAATCATGACAAAAAGTAAGAATGGACTGAATTTCATTCTCTGGCACACACCTTCTAATGATCTGATCAGAACAAATTTTTCACAAATAAGGTTCATCCCATATATAATACTTTCAGTCATTTTTAATCTTATTCCTCCTAAATTGAGGTAGATTACTAGGCAATTCCCCAGTTACCAAGAAATTCACAATATCAGCAAACCAAGGTTCCTTACCTTGAACATGTAGTAACTGCTCATCAGGAAACATCTCAGAGACGGGTATTGGATCCTCTTCACGTACCAATCGACTTAGGTGATCTGCCACCGAATTATCTGCTCCTCTCCTATCCTTGATCATCCAATCGAATTCTTGCAACAAAAGAATCCATCGAATAAGTCGAGGCTTTGACTCCTTTTTCGCCAGTAAATACTTTAGAGCTGCATTATCTGAATAAACCACAACTTTAGAACCTAGCAAATACGATCTAAATTTTTCAAAAGCAAAAACAATAGCTAAAAGTTCTTTTTCTGTCATGGAGTAGTTGCATTGGGCAGCATTGAGGGTCTTGGACGCATAATAAATCACATGGCTTTTCTTTTCAATGCGTTGTCCAAGAACAGCTCCCACAGCATACTGGCTCGCATCACACATGAGCTCAAATGGTAACTCCCAGTTCGGTGGTTGAATGATTGGGGCTGATGTGAGCAATCTCTTCAAAGTTGCGAATGCTTCCTTACAATTGTCATCAAAGTCAAAAGAAACATCTTGTTGCAACAATCTAGATAGTGGTTGAGCAATTCGGGAGAAGTCTTTGATAAAACGCCTATAAAACCCTGCAT
>LFLF01000254.1 GCA_001184395.1 Candidatus Paraburkholderia calva
CCCCGCACCTTGATCCGCGGCCATCGCCAGCGTCTGCTGCTTCATCGTCGTTTGCCTTTCTCCTTGCACGTGCGCTCTATAACACCTGACAAGCACTAATGGTGGACTTAATCAGCGTTGCCTTAGGATCGGTCGAAATCGATTGGCATGGGTCACGGTAAGCGGCCGGATGATCCCGTCTGTTTAACGGCGCAGTGCGGCTTGAGTTAACACCTGAAAACATTCAACAAAAAACATTCAACAAAAGGCGCCTATGGGATTAGCAGTAGTCGCTACAGCCGTTAGAGAATGCACTGGAGTTTTTAAATGTTTTCTTAGCAAAAGTACTCGAAGCTATGCGCCAGATACTATTTGATTCGAATCGCGATATTAGCGCGGCTCAAAACAAAAGCATCGAATTACCCGACTAAGAAGCGGGTGCATAGGCAAGGTATAAGAAAGGTCCAGCATTGCAAACGTTTGAAGCTTGCATGACATGAACCGATTATTTGCAAGCAAAACTATAGCGATCGACGGCGGTTCGAACCTTCGGCACGCCAGGCAAAGCGGCCGTGTTTAGCGGTCCGGTACATGCGGAAAATACCGCAACGCTCAGACCGCGTCCGAGGTCTTGGCCGACGCTTCCTGCGCGCGCCGCAGGCGTTCGCGGCTGTTCGACAGATGCATGTGCATCGCGGCGCGCGCGGCTTCGGGATCGCGTCGTTCGATCGCATCGTAGATATCCTCGTGCTCTCGATTCACGCGATCCAGATAGCCCGACGGGTCGTTATGCGCAAGCGCGGCCGAATTGACGCGCATACGCGGAATAATGGTGTTGCCGAGCTGGCTCAGGATGCTATAGAAATAGCGATTGCCGGTGGCCTTGGCGAGTTTGAGGTGAAATGCAACATCCGACGCGACGGCGTTGCCCGTACCCTGTGCGATATGCCGCTCGAAATCGTCGAGCGCCTGACGCATGTGCGCGAGATTTTCATCGGTGCGTCGCATGGCCGCTAGCCCGGCGGCTTCCACTTCCAGGCTGATGCGCAATTCGAGAATCGCCATCAAGTCGCGCACGGTGAGTTCGCCCGCCGCTTCGATCTGGAAGCGGTCCTGATCGCCTGCTTCCAACACGAAGGTGCCGATGCCATGCCGTGTCTGCACGAGCCGCGCCGCTTGCAGCCGCGAGATCGATTCGCGCACGACCGTGCGGCTCACGCCGAGCTGCGCCATGATTTCCGACTCGGTGGGCAGCTTGTCGCCTGGTTGAAGCGCGCCGCTACGAATCCGTTCGGAGAGTTCGGCCACGACTTCTTCGGTGAGGTTGCGAGAGCGGCGTAGCGTGCCGGAAGCGAGAGCTGGTGACATTGCGGGTCCGGTAGTGGATGGCTCGATGGGCCATTATAGGGCCGGTGGTTCCTTGTACGATGACGCATATCTTTTTGCATTCACTGGAAGCAATTCGAAAGTAAACGCCTAACTAGCCGATCCTGAACAATTCCTAAAGCTTTATCCCACCAAGCACTCCAGCCCAAACCATGTTGAGCGAATTGCAGGAAGCAGGCATATTAACGCTTAAATCCTGTATTTTTCGACGAGGTGCGGAT
>LFLF01000255.1 GCA_001184395.1 Candidatus Paraburkholderia calva
GGCCATCGCACACCCCACCGATTCGCGTCTGCTCGAGCGATGCCGCAAACTGCTTAGTCGCCTGGTTGGGGAGTTACTTGCGGCATGAGTGCCGGCAGCGCTTAATAGGATTATTCAGGGCCGACTAGCCAGCCGTTGGGATACTCAGAACAGCGTGCTGGGACGGTCGGTGCCTGTCCAGCACAGCGCGTAACCAATGCCCAAGCCGGAACTGCATGCCGCTGTCGGCAAATTCACGGTAGCCGTAGCGGGCGCGAATCTTGGTCGTGCGCCCGCCAACGTTGTTCGCTCTCGCGGTAGGCGAGCACGCAGTCCGCGTCGGCGAGCGATGCCGAGCTGGGACGTGAGCGAATGCAGCACCGCCCCGGGTACGGCGGCTTCTTCCAGGAACGTGCCGAGAAAGCGCACCGTGGTCAGTTGCAACGCATAGCCCAAGCTGGCGTTACAGCGCCTCGGTGCAAAGGTAGTCGGCGTGACAATACGCACGTGGCCAATACTGCCCTGCCGCGTTGCAACAGCCCGGCGCGTCGCTCGCCGGTTACCAGGTAGTCAGTCGGCCTCACCTGGCCAAGGCCATCGCCAGCAGGAAGGTGTCGTTCGGATCGTTTGCCTCGATGTCTTTCGGCAGAGCCGGTAGCGTATCCAGCACGATGGCGCGCTGCATGTTCTTGACCATCGTGCCGATACGGTGTGCAGGCAGGATGGCCTTGAGCTTCGGGTAGCGACTCACACGCCGCACGCAGTTCGTCGAGTTGCCCCATCGATGTCACCAGCTCGAAACGCGCGCGCCAGGCGTGATAGATGACGTCGGGTGGGACGTGTGGAGAGAACAGTGCGCCGAGCAACACGTTAGTCATCCAAGATGACACGCATCAGTGACCACGCACCCACTGCATTGCCTCGTCGATGGGGTTTGTTCAGTTCGGTCTCGCCTATGCCGCAGCGGTCTTGGCCTGATCGACGGCGCGCTCTAGGATATAGGCGCGCACGGGCTTCCTCAATGAAGCGCGACAAGTCGTCCTTCCGGCTGCCACCTTGCGCGGCAATGAACACGCGTACGGACTGATCCACGTCCGGCGACACGGCGATGTTCCAGCGCACGGTATTCATGACGCGCCATCCAAATCAGTGTTTGAGTCCATGGGAGCTTATACACCTCACCGGCGATTTCTGCAATGGTCCGATAAAACGATCGTTATTGTGGACTTCTGCGCCGTACCGGCCGAACCTCGGAAGGGAGCGAACAATGCGTTCATTTCATAATAGTGGTTCGCATAATCAAAGTTCGATATTATCTGAACTCATCGAGTAAAGCGAAATATTGGAATGAAGATCGCCTACGCGCGACCAGAATCCGGCCTTGCATGTAGATGCCCTCAAAGCGGCCGGCTGCGAGAGCATATACCAGGATGTCGCCAGCGGCCCGCAGGGGCTTGCAATTACCCACTTTGACCCACTTCGGTTCAGTGCGAGTTCATAGCCCAGTTGAATATCAGTAAAGCGCTGCATCCCGCGCTAGAAGATGCACCAGCTCAAAATGCAAAATACCGAGATCAGATTCGCAAGCCGATCCGCTGT
>LFLF01000026.1 GCA_001184395.1 Candidatus Paraburkholderia calva
TGTTTGGTTGGAGCAAGACAGTCGGGAGGATTCGGCAGGCGATGTATCGAGGACTGAAGCGCGTCGACCAATTCTTTCTGCTGATCCAGGCAGCTTACAACCTGACGCGCATGGGAACGCTGGCCGCTCGGGCGGCATGAGAGCGACCGCCGAAAAGAATGCGACATTAGCAGCACCTGAATCAACGAAGTCCGGCGTTAAATTAGTTGGGTCTGAACGTCGCGTTGGCTCTTTCGAATGAGTAGGCGCACGTTCAAAAAAACTATTTCAACAGCCTGCTAGAGTATGCGCTCACACTCAGTGACAAAGTTTTCTCGGGTTATCCACAGTTCCGCATGGATAATTAAGGTATACGTTTGTTTACAGTCGCTTAGAATGGCGACTTCGCCGACATCGGGTTATAGTCGGCAAACATCAGCGCCACGGGCAGGTCATAAGAAGGCGTATAACGAAGAAGTGTGATGTCCCCATTCAGGCGTTTTGAATTGTCTGGTACACCTGAATTTTGAGACGGCGGGGACCACGGTCGAGGGCAGTCTACTGAAGGTGCGACAACGTGTCTCAGTGGCGGTTTGTCGAGTGGGGCGTTAGCGCAAGGTTGCGCGAAATGCGCCGTCTAACCCATAAGTGGAACAACAAGCGAAATATCATGAGTGAAGGCGTTTACGGAGAGCAGCCGACTGGGCGGGTGACCCACGGTCTGCTAAGGTTGAGCACGGCGATGCGCAGTCAGGCATGGGAATGGGCGGAAGGTGTGGGGCTTACGCCGACCCAAGGTGAAATTCTGGTACTGCTCATGCAGCGCAAAGGCCCAATGCGTCTCGGCGAGATCGCACGCGAAACCGCGCTGACCGCCGCGACAACGAGTGATGCCGTGAGCACGCTCGAAGGCAAGGGTCTTGTCGAAAAGCGCCGCGCGCTCGACGATGGCCGTGCCCTTGCGGTTCGTCTGACTGCCCGCGGCCGCACGGCGGCGAAGAAGGCGCTGCAATGGCCGGACTTCCTCGCGAAGGCGGTAGGCACGCTCAAGGACGACGAGCAAGCCGCGTTCTACCGCACGTTACTCAAGACCATCCATCAGCTCGAATCGCAACAGCAGATTCCGGCGCACCGCATGTGTCTGTCGTGCTCGCACTTTCAGCCGAGCAAGAATCCGAAGAAGACGCCGCATCACTGCTTGCTACTGCAGATCAACATGGCTGACACCGATCTGCGTCTCGACTGTTCGGTATACGAAGAAGCCGACATCGCCATGCAGAAGAAGGGCTGGAAGGTCTTCGCACAGGTCACCTGCCTCGCCACGTCGCGAGGCAGATGATCGTCGGCATGAGGACGCTGTGAGGCCGCGGCGAGGCGCAGTCGAGTCACGGAAACCGCCGATGAAAAAAGAAGTCTTGGCGATTCGCCACGTCCATTTCAAAGATCTGGGTTGCCTCGAACTCGTGTTCAGTGAGCGCGGGAATCTGGTCTGTTATCTTGATGTCGGACGCGGGCGCATCGACGCGCCCAATCCGCTTGATCCGTCCTTGCTCGTCGTGCTGGGCGGGTCGATCGGCACATATGACGACGCCAACTATCCGCATCTCGCACCGCTTTTGTCCATGCTCGAAAAGCGTATAGTGGCAGGTTTGCCGACCATCGGCATCTGTCTGGGTTCGCAGCTGATCGCGCGGGCGCTGGGTGTGCGCGTATATCCTTCGGACACGCTCGAACTCGGCTGGAAGCTGTTCGAGTTGACCGAGGCAGGACGCGCGTCCGCGTTGCGGCATCTCGAAGTCGACGGCGCGCCCGTTCCCGTGTTCCACTGGCATGGCGATACCTTCGATCTCCCGGACGGCGCCACTTTGCTTGCATCGACCGATGTTTGCGCGCATCAGGCGTTCACGTGGGGCGAACATGTGCTCGCGCTGCAATGCCATCCCGAAGTGTTGACGGATCGCTTCGAGAACTGGCTCATCACCTATCCCAGCGAAATCGCCAGCAGCGGTACGACTGCCGCGGCATTGCGCGAAGACACGCGCGCCACGGTCCCGCGCTCGAACACGCGGCCCGCCAGATGTTCGACGAATAGCTCGACCGCTTCGGCATTTCGCAGCCCTGAGCCGCGACGACAGCGCGCTTTCCCGACGTTTCACGCGCCCTGCGTGATCAAAACCGGGATGCTATGTTCGACCGCTTATTCCTTCGCGACGAGCCCACGCCATGAGCGCGCTGTTTACTTCCACGACGTTACGCAGCCTGCAGATCCCCAATCGCATTTTCATATCACCGATGTGTCAGTATTCCGCCGAGCGCGGCGAGGCGATCGACTGGCACATGATCCATCTGGGCAGCCTCGCGCTGTCCGGCGCGGGCATGCTGTTCATCGAGGCGACGGCCGTGGAAGCCGGACGGCCGCATCACGCCGGCCGACCTCGGTCTGTGGGACGACGTGACGGAGAACCCGCTGCGTCCGGTGATGGCCGCGATCCGCAAGTACTCGAACATCCCCGTGACAATGCAGCTCGCCCATGCGGGACGCAAGGCGTCGAGCCACACGCCTTGGGACGGCGGCCCGCTGATTTCTGGTCGCGGATGGCGGCTGGATGACGTACGCGCCATCGGCCATTCCGCCATTCCGCATAAGCCGGACGAGACACCGCCGGTCTCATGCGCGTGAAGGAAGCGTTCGATGCATCGGCGCGGCGCGCGGCGAGGCTCGGCATCGATAGCATAGAAGTGCATTGCGCGCATGGCTATCTGCTGCATCAGTTCCTGTCGCCGCTTGCCAATCAGCGCACCGACGAATATGGCGGCTCGCGCGGGAACCGCATGCGCTTCCCGCTCGAAATCTTCGATGCCGTGCGCGCAGCGTTCCCCGACGACAAACCGGTTGGCGTGCGCGTCTCGGCGACCGATTGGGTCGAAGGCGGCTGGAACATCGAAAACACCATCGCCTTCGCCAACGAGTTGAAGAAGCGCGGGGTCGACCGGGTGGATGTGTCCTCGGGCGGCGTCTCCCGCTGCAAAAGATTCCGCTCGAGCCGAGAGGCCGTGAAGGAAGCGACCGGCGTGACGACCGTCGCCGTCGGCCTGATCACCGAACCGAAGCACGCGGAAGAGATCATCGAAAGGGGGCAGGCGGACTACGTCGCGATCGCGCGCGGCATGCTCTACGACGCACGTTGGCTGTGCCACGCGGCGGCCGAACTCGGCGCAAGCGTGCAGGCACCACCGCAATATTGGCGATCGCAGCCGCGCGAGCAAAAACATCTATTCGGCGATATCTCCATCGGCCAGCGCTGATACTCATCGGCATATCGCGTCGCCCGGCTCGCCTTGCGTTCACGCGCGAGGTGTTGAGCATTGGCGCGGCGGGAGTGTACGATAACGTCGATGAGCGATGATGAGTCGAACGTAGCTCATCAAGCGCGCGGTGAAAAAAGCGCGATCAAGCACGCGAACGCGGCATCCGAACGGCCACCGCGTTTTTTTCATTCCGCGCAGTCGAGCCGGGTTCGTTGCGCTTCGGCAGCGCTCACATCCCACACCGATACGTCATTCAAAAGGATTCTTCGATGAGTTCACGCAGGATCACCGTTCGCCGTTCCGGCGTGCATGGCAAGGGCGTTTTTGCCGTAGCGTCCATCGCCCAGGGCGAGAAGGTGATGGAGTACAAGGGCGAGCGCATTTCGTGGAAGGAAGCGCTGCACTGCCATCCGCACAACCCGAAGGAACCCAATCACACCTTCTATTTCGCGCTCGACGACGGCCGCGTGATCGACGGCAAGATCGACGGCAACAGCGCCAAGTACATTAACCATTCGTGCGCGCCGAATTGCGAAGCCGAGGAAGTGGAAGGGCGCGTGTTCATCCACGCGCGGCGCGATATCGAGCCGGGCGAGGAGTTGAATTACGACTACGGCCTCGTGATCGACGGCCGCATCACCAAGAAGCTCAAGAAGGAATATGAGTGCCGTTGCGGCACAAAGAAATGCCGCGGCACCATGCTCGCGACGACGAAGAAGTAAGCGCGTCAGAAACGCCGCGCGTCATGCGCGCGGCGCTTTTCATTCCTCGGCAGGCTGCGCGTCCTGCTTGAGCGGAATCCGCACGATGAAGCGCGTGCCGCTTTCCGGCGTGTCCTCGTAATGCACCGTGCCGCCGTGCAACGAAATGATGTCGTGCACGATGGCGAGACCCAGACCCGCGCCGCCTTTCACGCTTTGTCCATCGCCACGGAAGAAGCGCTTGAACAGGTCGGGCTGCTGATCCGCCGGCACGCCCGGACCGTTGTCCTCCACGATCACTTCGCCGAAGCGCCGGCCCACGCTGTTGCGCCATTCGTTGACCGTCAGCGTAATGCGCGCGCCTTCGTCACGCGACGGCGGCACATACTTCAGCGCGTTGTCGATCAGATTCGCCAGCACTTCGCGCGTCAGCACGATATTGCCGCGCACGATCATGGGATGCTCGTTGTCGGGATCGTCCAGACGCTGGAAGCCGAGATCGACGTTGGTAGCCAGTGCGCGCGGCACCCATTCCGCGCCGGTTTCGAAGGCTAGCGCGGCGAGATCGAAATCCGCGAAGCACGCAGCCTGTTCGCCCGGTTCGGCGCGCGCCAGCGACAATAACTGGTTCGACAGCCGCACCGCCCGATCCGCCGATGCGCGCAGTTCCATCACTACTTCGACGGCCTTGGCAGGATCGCGCGAACTGAGCGCCTGTTCGGCGTGCAGCTTTACCGCGGTCAGCGGCGTGCGCAACTGATGCGCCGCATCGGCGATGAACTTGCGTTGTGCATCCAGCGCGGCTTGCAGCCGCACGAGCAGGCCATTCATCGCGCTCGTGAGCGGTCGGACTTCGCTGGGCACGAAAGTCTCGTCCACCGGCTCCAGCGAGATGTGCGTCTGCTTGTTGAGCGCATCCGCGAGATCGGTGAGCGGGTTCAGTTGCTGGTTGACCACGCGCCACACGATCACCCAGCCTGCCAGCAGCAACAGCGTCAGCGGTATCATGATGGCCACCAGAAACTCAACCGCGATCCGATACCGCGAGCCGACCCGCTGCGCCACCTCGACGACGATCGGATTGCCGTGCGGCTGTGGTACGCGCACCTGTGCCGCGCGCACGGCAGTGCCCTGATAGTGCGTCTCGAAGACGTAGGCGTAATGGATGCGCCGCACGGCAGTGCCGGTGAGCGACAATTCCGGCTCGCCAGCAATTTCCTCGTCGCCGGTGCTGATACGGTAGATGAGCTGCTCGACCGGATCGGAGAACATCGCCTGGGCGAGCGGCGGCACGGTGACGGGTGCATCGACGCCCGCGAGCTGGATCTGCTTGGAGATGGCCGTGGCGAGATCCGCCAGCGAGCGGTCGACGACGTGTTGCGTGTACTGCCACGCGAGCCAGTAGGCCATCAAGCCGGACATGAGCGCGAGCAAGGACAGCGGCGCGGCGAGCCGGCGCAGCAAAGTGCGGCGCAGACTCGGCGACGCTGGTTTTTCTTGGGCTCTCGATCGCGCCAGATCGAGCCAGTCTTGGCGGGCGAAACGTTCGTCGCCCGCGCGCCGGGTTGGAAGTCGCAAGGCAAACTATCCCAGCGGCGAGACGAACAGCGTCAGGCCGCCTGACGAATCTCCTGGAGCAGATAGCCGAAGCCGCGCACCGTGACGATTTCCACGCGCGTGTTTTCGAGCTTTTTACGCACGCGATGCACGTAGACTTCGATGGCCGTATCGCCAAGATCGCCGCCGAAGTGCGTCAGGTGATCCTGCAACTGCGCCTTGCTGACCACGCGGCCATGACGCAGCAGAAGCATTTCGAGCACGGCGAATTCGCGCGGCGAAAGCTCGAGCGGACGCTCGTTGTTGAAGATGCGGCGATCGACGCCCGACAGACGCAAGCCGCCCAGCGACACTTCGGGGCGCGGCACATCGCCGTGCGGACCGCTACGGCGCATGACGGCGCGGATGCGCGCTTCGAGTTCCTGCGGCTCGAACGGCTTCAGCATGTAGTCGTCGGCGCCGCTGTTCAGGCCCTGCACGCGATCCTGCAGTTCGTCACGCGCGGTGAGGATGATGACCGGCGTGTACCGGTTGCTCTGGCGGAAACGCGAGAGCAGCGTCATGCCGTCGATGCCGGGCAGTCCCAGATCGAGAATGACGAGTTCGTGGCGGTTCTGCGCGAGCGCCTGTTCGGCGAAGATACCGTCGTGGACCATGTCGACCGTGAAGCCGGATTGTTCGAGGCTGCTTTGAATGCCGCGCGCGATGGGGCGGTCGTCTTCGATCAGAAAGATTCGCATGGAGTCGCTCAAGTGTACAATGGGTTGAACCCGAACCGGCGGGGCGGCGCATGTGGGGAACGTGCGCGATGCGGCGGCGAGGGTTCGAGCCGGATAAAACCACAACTTTTCATGCAGCGTTGCGCGCTGATTGCTGCTGGCGCGACGTCCGCACACCTAATGTCTTTCTGCCTGGACATGGCCATCATTTCGATCAACGAACTGGAAGCTGCGATCAATTTCTGGCGCAGCCGTTCCCCGTCACAAGGCGATGAGCTGAGCCTGTGCAAGGAGGCAAGCGCGTTGTCCAAGCCCTATGCGCTGCTGATTGTACAGCGTCGCTCCGGCCTGCCGCCCGAACAACTGGACACCGACGCTCGCGCCGCCTGGGAACATTACGATTGTTTTAAAAAAACGGCTTGCACGACTGAAAGATAAACGAAGCTGTAACTTTTAACGGGGTTATCGATTGCTTCCAGCGGGATGGTTTTCCCCTAATCCGCGCATCTCAGGTCCTTTCGTAAAGTATTTACTGGTAACAAGCAAGTTAGCTGGTTATATTCGAAGCGATTCGAAAAGTTCGCGCGAAACGTCCCTTTTGTGCGACGGGTTTGTGAGCCTGCGCGCGGCAATGCGATAAAGTCGCAATTACCTCGGCTCTCGCGCACATTCGCCTCATGCTGGAACTCGATCATTTCGACCTCGCCCTGCTCGATGTGCTCCAGCGCTTCGGGCGGGCTACGCATCAGCAACTCGGCGAACAGGTGCCGTTGTCGCCGTCGCAGATTGGACGGCACTTGCAGCGGCTGGAAGCGACCGGCGTGATCGAAGGCTATCGGATGGTGTTGCAACCCGAAAAGCTCGGCCTGGGCGTGACGGCCTTCACGAGCCTCAAGCTCAAGCATCACAGAGATTCGATCATCGAACAGTTTCAGCAGCAGGTCGACATGCTACCGGAAGTGCTCGAATGTCACGCCACGGTTGGCAATGCGGATTATCTGCTGCGTATCGTCACGCCGGATCTCAACGCGCTGTCGGGCTTCGTCATGAAAAAGCTGATGCGCGTGCCGGGCGTGGACAGCGTTCGCCCGAACATCGTGCTCACGACGTTCAAGCGCAATGGGCCGCTGCCGCTGAGTCATCTCGCGGGAGCAAGCGGCAATGGCGACACTGCCGCTTAAGCTGCCTCCACAACCGGATTCAGTAGATCGACATAGGCGAGCGGCACGAGATCGTGCGTCTCCACACCGAGACGCTTGAACATCGCATGCGCTTCCTCTTTGCCGCCGGCTTCGTCGTCGTCCTGAGCGAGCAGCACTTCCAGTTCGATGAAATCGCCGAGTCCGTCCACGCGATCCAGATGGATACGCGTCCGCCCGACGATATACACGTGCCGTTCCCGACATGATACCGCGCGTCGACAGCGCCTGCGCGAGCAGCGAGTGCATCGCTTCCGAGTTCGTCACCGGGCTGCGCGTGTTGTAGTACGACACCTGGGGGCCGTCGCGGTCGTCGCGCTAATAGAAGATAAGTTCGGACGGCGTGCCGTCGTCGAGCTGGAGCAGCTTGAGGCAGCCGGTTGGCACGTCGTAGAAGAAGTCCTGCTGGCGGAACACGAGCGGCGCGTCGGTGGCGAGCGCCGCGGCGCGTTCGCGGAGTTGATCGAATTGGCGCGCGCGAGCCTTGATTTCGATGTTGCGTGCCATGAACAACAGCTCCTGATACGGGTGATCGGCGAATTGATTCGCGAGTTGATCCGGAAAGCATCCAGACTAACAAACATTGTGTGAACAACGTTTGAAAGCCGCCTGCGCTCGGATTTACACCGCCCATTGCGCTTCGATCAGCTTGAGCACCGCCGCGATCGCCGGCTCGTCTTTGCGCTCCGCGAGCGTGATGAACGATAACTGCGTCGGCACCGTCACGCCTTCGACAATGGTCAGCGCGTGCGCCTCGCCGATCACGATGGAATCGCGCGCGAGCGACAGGCCCACGCCCGATTTCACCAGATCGAGCATCGACGGCTCCTAATCCACTTCGGCGACGATCACCGGTTGCGCGTGGGCATCGCGAAAAATTCGCGACAAGAGGCGGTTATGCGCGGATTCGGGCGGCGTCCAGATCCACGGCAGCTTGGCGAGCGCGGACCAGCTTCGCTTGCCCTTGTTGACGCGGCTGTTCCATCCCGCCGGCGCGAGTAGGCGGTAGATGAATGGCGTCAGGCGCACGACATGGAAGCGCTCGCCATCGCGCGTGCCGTCCGACGTTGGATCGCCGATGAAATATCCGACATCGAAATCGCGCGATTTCACTCGCTCCAGCACCCAGCCTGACATGCCGTGCCGCATTGCCGTCTCGATGCGCGGATACGTCTCCATCAGTTGCCGCAGAAAGCCGCCGAGCCGCAGGAATTCGGGGTCGAGAATCGTACCGATGCGCAACGTGCCGCCTACCTCGAGCCGAAGCGCGGCGGCGGCGCGCTGCACATCGGCGGCGGCGAGCGCGCGTTCGGCGTGCGGCAACAGCGCTTCGCCGTCGCGCGTGAGCAGCAGTCCGTGCGATGTCCGCGAGAACAGCACGACGCCCAGCATCTCCTGAAGATTCTTGATCTGCAGGCTGACGGCCGGTTGCGTCAGATGCAATTGCGCCGCTGCGCGCGTGAGATTGTCATCACGGGCGACGGTCAGAAAGACGCGCAGAAGGGTGTAGTCCATCAGCTGATATTAGCGCGACTTATATCGCAGTTGAACATATCTGATTGGATTCGCCGCGCGCACAAGGAGACAACGATGAAAGAGAACGCGCGCAAGCTGGAAGGCGAATTCGATTACATCATCGGCGCGGGCACGGCCGGTTGCGTGCTGGCGAACCGGCTCACCGAGGATCCAAATGTCAATGTGCTGCTGCTCGAAGCGAACGGCAAGGACGACTCCCGGTCGGCTATCTGTATTGCATCGGCAATCCGCGTACCGACTGGCTGTACAAGACGCAGGCCGAACCGGGTCTGAACGGGCGCTCGCTGTCCTATCCACGCGGGCGCGTGCTCGGCGGATGCTCGTCGATCAACGGCATGATCTACATGCGCGGCCAGCGCGAAGACTACGGCGACTGGGCACATATCAGCGGCGATCCGAACTGGCCGTGGGATTCGGTGCTGCCCGTGTTCAAGCGCAGCGAGGATCATCACGGCGGCGCGAACGCGTTCCACGGCGTGGGCGGCGAATGGCGCGTCGAGAAGCAGCGGCTGAAGTGGAAGATTCTGGAGACGTTCGCAAAGGCCGCGCAGGAGACCGGAATTCCCGCCACCGACGACTTCAATCGCGGTAACAACACCGGCCTCGACTACTTTGACGTGAATCAGCGTGGCGGTATCCGCTGGAACGCGGCGAAAGCGTTCCTGCGCGAAGCGATGAAGCGCCCGAACCTCACGACCATCACCGGCACGCATACGCAGCGTCCCGTGTTCGAAGGCACGCGGTGCGTCGGCGTGGAGTATCGCGGCGGCGAGGTCGACTACATCGCGAAGGCGCGCAGCGAAGTGATTCTCAGCGCGGGCGCGGTGAATTCACCTCAGATTTTCGAACTGTCCGGCATCGGCAATGGCGCGCGTCTGCAGCGGCTCGGCATCGATGTGGTGAAGGATCTGCGCGGCGTCGGCGAGAACCTTCAGGATCATTTGCAATTGCGCATGGCGTACAAGGTGAATGGCGTGCGCACGCTCAATACGCTTCTGTGCGCTGGTAGGGCAAGCTCTTCATCGGCCTGCAATACGCGTTGACGCGCAGCGGCCCGATGTCGATGGCGTCCTCGCAACTCGGCGCGTTCGCCAAGTCCGATCCGAACGATGTATCCCATCACGCGATCGGACGTCGAATATCACGTCCAGCCCTTGTCGCTCGAGAAATTCGGCGAGCCCTTGCATGCGTTCAACGCCATTCACCGAGTTGGTGTGCAATTTGTGGCCGACTTCGCGCGGCAGCGTGCATATCGCGTCGCCCGACGCGCACGCCGCGCCGCTGATCGCACCGAATTACCTTTCCACGGACCGCGGATAAGGAAGTGGCCGCGAGCGCGTTGCGCCTCACGCGGCGCATCGTCAGCGTGCCGGCGCTCGAGCAATACAAGCCGTAAGAGATTCTTCCCGGCATCCAGTTTCAGACGCAGGAAGAACTCGTCGAAGCGGCGGGCAAGGTCGGCACGACCATCTTCCATCCGGTCGGCACGTGCCGCATGGGCACCGACAACGATCCCGGCGCGGTCGTCGATAGCCGCTTGCGCGTGATTGGTCTGCGCGGCTTGCGGATCGTCGATGTATCGGTGATGCTGACCATCACGTCGGGCAACACGAACTCGCCGACGCTGATGATCGCCGAGCGCGCGAGCGACATGATCCGTGAGGATCGCCGCGCGGTGGATGTACAGGAAGTCATCGCGACCGCGCTCGCATGAAGCGCGACACATGACAGTGCGATGAATTAAGCATCGCAGCATAAACAGCGCATCGGCTTCGCGAGACGAACGCTTCACATGTTGAGATGGCGCGTGCATGGCGCGCGCCTGTCGCTTCTTCGGTACGCGAACATCGCGGTACAACGCCGCGTCATGCCCCGTTCGCGTGCAAATCAATGCCTTAGTGCAAATCCCAATGATTGCGCTGCATCAATGGCGAGATAATTATTTCAACACTAGTGATACTTGGCAACTTCGCGCACACTTTGTGTGGCACGCAACGGCATAAGCGGCGCAGTCGCACGAAGCAGGCAAGTCCGGAGTGGTAAATCGTTCGGGTGCGCGCGGATAGAACAAATAAGGCGCAAGCGGACGTGTGGCTCAGCGTCTCTTTTCGGATGGAAGGGGACATGATTCTCGGCGACACCATTCTGGAAACCCGAGGCTCACCAAGGAGTTCAAAGGCTTCACGGCCGTGAATGACGTGAACCTGCGCGTGCGCCGTGGATCGATCCACGCGCTGTTCGGCGCCAATGGCGCGGGCAAGACCACCTGCTTCAATCTGCTCACCAAGTTTCTCGTTCCCACTGCGGGTCAGATCGTCTTCAACGGCGTCGATATCACGCGCGAAAGCCCGGCGCATATCGCGCGGTGTGGGGTGATCCGCTCCTTCCAGATTTCCGCCGTGTTTACGCATATGATGGTGCTGCAGAACGTGTGCATTGGTTTGCAGCGTCAGCTCGGCACATCGTTTCAGTTCTAGCGCAGCGAGAAATCGCTCGATCAGCTCAACGACCGATCTGTTCACGCAAGTCGGCCTCACCGATTTCGCGGATACGAAGACCGTCGAGCTTGCCTACGGACGCAAGCGCGCACTGGAAATCGCCACCACGCTCGCCATGGAACCCGAACTCATACTGCTCGACGAACCCACGCGGCATGGAGCACGAAGATGTCGATCGCGTCACCGCGCTGATCAAAAAGGTGTCGGCGGGCCGCACGATCCTCATGGTTGAGCACAACATGAACGTGATCGCGGGCATCTCCGACACCATCACGGTGCTTCAGCGCAGCGAAGTGCTCGCCGAGGGCAGCTATGCGGAAGTGTCGAAGAATCCACTCGTGATGGAAGCCCTACATGGGCAGCGCCGATGCGGCGCTCACCGGAGCGCACACATGAGTACCACGGTGGAAGCGCGCCGCTCGCTCGATGCGAACGGCGCGCCGGCGCTGGAGATCGCGGGCCTGCAGGCGTGGTACGGCGAATCGCACATTCTTCATGGCGTCGATCTCAAGGTGAACCGCGGCGAAGTGGTGACCCTGCTCGGCCGTAACGGCGCGGGCCGCACGACCACGCTGCGCGCCATCATGGGGCTCACCGGCCGACGCACGGGCTCTATCCACGTCGGCGGACGCGAGACTATTGGTTTATCGACGCACAAGATCGCGCATTATGGGGTCAGCCACTGTCCGGAGGAGCGCGGCATCTTTTCGAGCCTGTCGTGCGAAGAGAACCTTCTGTTGCCGCCGGTGATCGGCAATCCCAAAGAAGCGATGTCGCTGGACGAGATCTACACCATGTTCCCCAACCTGAAGGAGCGTCGTGGCTCGCAAGGCACGCGTCTTTCGGGCGGCGAGCAGCAGATGCTGGCGGTCGCGCGCATTCTGCGCACCGGCGCAAATCTGCTGCTCGACGAAATTTCCGAAGGCCTCGCACCCGTGATCCTGCAGACGCTCGCGCACATGATCCTCATGCTCAAACAGCGCGGCTATACGTCGTGGTGGTCAAGCAGAACTTTCGCTTCGCGGCGCCACTCGCAGACCACTTCTATGTGATGGAGCACGGAAACATCGTCGAGCACTTCGGCGCGGGGGAACTCGAGGCGAAGATGCTGGTGCTGCACGAATTGCTCGGGGTGTAATCGATCGACATTTTGCGTCAGCCGCTTCTGGTGGATTCAGCAGGGCAACACCAGTAATACCGCATCAAATCAAAACTCATAGAGACTGGAATGAAAAAGAAGACCCTCGCGCGCCTCTCGACTCTGTGCTTTGCGGCTGCGGCGGCAAGTGTGGCGTTTAGCACGAGCGCTGTCGCCGCTGACGGCAACACGGTGAAGATCGGCTTCATCACCGACTTCTCGGGGCTGTATGCCGACATCGACGGACAAGGCGGCCTCGAAGCCATCAAGATGGCGATCGCAGATTTCGGCGGCAAGGTGAACGGCAAGAACATCGAACTCGTCTATGCCGATCACCAGAACAAGGCGGATATTGCGGCATCGCTCGCGTGAGTAGATCGACCGCGACGGCGTGAACGCGATCATCGGCGGCACGAATTCGGCCACGGCCTTGTCGACCAATCAGGTCGCGGGCGAGAAGAAGATTCTGTACATCAACATCGGCGCAGGCACGGACAACCTCACCAACGAGCAATGCACGCCGTACACCGTGCACTACGCCTACGACACGATGGCGCTCGCCAAAGGCACCGGTTCTGCGGTAACCAAGCAGGGCGGCAAGACGTGGTACTTCCTGACCGCCGACTACGCGTTCGGCAAGGCGCTGGAGAAAAACACGTCGGACGTCGTCAAGGCAAATGGCGGGCAAGTGCTGGGCGCGGTGCGTCATCCGCTGTCGGCATCCGACTTCTCGTCGTTCCTGTTGCAGACGCAGGCATCGAAGGCGCAAATGCTCGGTCTCGCGAACGCGGGCGGCGACACGGTCAACTCGATCAAGGCAGCGAAGGAATTCGTCATCACCAAGTCGATGAAGATCGCGGCGCTGCTGATCTTCCTGTCCGATATCCATTCGCTCGGCCTGGAAACCACGCAAGGCCTGGTCGCGACGGATAGCTGGTACTGGAACAAGGACGATAAGACGCGCGCGTGGGCCAAGCGCTACTTCGACAAGATGAAGAAGATGCCGGGCAGCCTGCAAGCCGCGAACTATTCTGCGGTCACGACGTATCTGAACACCGTGAAGGCCGTGGGCACGACTGACAGCGACAAAGTCATGGCGCAGCTCAAGCAAATGAAGATCGACGACTTCTACGCGAAGGGCTACATCCGCCAGGACGGCACGATGATCCACGACATGTACCTGATGGAAGTGAAGAAGCCGTCGGAATCGAAGGAGCCGTGGGATTACTACAAGATCACCGCAACGATTCCGGGCGACCAGGCGTTCGGCACAAAGGCGGAATCGCGCTGTGCGGCGTGGAAGTAAGCGCTTGAACCCGGCTTGAACCCAACCGGCGCGTTCATGTGAGCGCGCCGGCATCCCAACGTCTCGATCGGCAGGTTCAATGGAAATATTCGGCATTCCGCTCGATGCGACGATACTGAGCCAGCTCTTGCTCGGGCTCGTGAACAGCTCGTTCTACGCGATCCTGAGTCTCGGGCTCGCGGTGATCTTCGGCTTGCTCAACGTCATCAACTTCGCGCACGGCGCGCTCTTCATGCTGGGCGCGATGCTCGCGTGGATGGGCTCATCCTATTTCGGCATTCCCGACTGGCCGATGCTGATCGTCGCGCCGCCCATAGTCGGCATGTTCGGCATGCTGATCGAACGCTCGATGCTGCGCTGGCTCTACAAGCTCGATCACCTCTACGGCCTGTTGCTCACCTTTGGCCTGACGCTCGTGATCGAAGGCGTATTCCGTTCTGTCTACGGTTCGTCAGGTCAGCCTTACGACGTGCCCTCGCTCTTGCAGGGCGCGACCAATCTCAGCTTCATGTTTTTGCCAAACTATCGCGCATGGGTGGTGGTGGCTTCGCTGATCGTGTGTTTCGCGACGTGGTTCGTGATCGAGAAGACGCGTGTTGGCACGTATCGGCGCGCGGGCACGGAGAACCCGAGGCTGGTCGAGGCGTTCGGCATCAACCTGTTGCCGCTCTGATGATCACGCTGACCTACCAGCTTCAGCGTGGCGCTGGCGGCGTTCACGGGCGTGCTTGCCGCGCCGGTCATTCAAGTGTCACCGCTGATGGGCCAGTCGATGATCATCACCGTGTTCGCGGTGGTCGTGATCGGCGGCATGGGCTAGATCATGGGGTCGATCCTGACCGGCCTGCTGCTCGGCGTGATCGAAGACTTCACGCGCGTGTTCTACCCGGAAGTGTCGGCGACGGTCGTGTTCGTCATCATGGCGCTGGTGCTGATGGTGCATCCCGCCGGTCTCTTCGGCAAGGAAAAATGATGCAGAGAAAAGCGCTCTACATGCTGCTGATCAGTTTGATCGTCGCGCCGTTCGCGGGCGTGTATACCGTCTTCATGATGAAGGTCCTGTGCTTCGCGCTGTTCGCGGCAGCGTTCAATCTGCTGATCGGCTTCACGGACCTGCTGTTGTTCGGCCACGCGATGTTCCTCGCGACTGCAGGCTACGTCACCGACTACGCCATTCAGACGTGATGTTCACGCCCGAGCTCGGCGTGGTCGCGGGCACGCTCGCGGCAACCGTGTTAGGCATCGCGGTCGGCCTGCTGGCGATCCGCCGCCAGGGCATCTATTTCGCGATGGTCACGCTGGCGCTCGCACAGATGGTCTACTTCGTGTTCTTGCAGGCGCCGTTCACCCACGTCGAAGACGGTCTGCAAGGCGTGCCGCGCGGCAAACTGTTCGGCGTGATCGATCTGAACAGCGATATGGCACTGTATTACATCGTGCTAGTCGTGATGCTGATCGTGCATTCACCGTTCGGTCAGGTGCTGGTCGCAATCAAGGAAAACGAGCCGCGTGCCGTATTGCTCGGCTACGATACCGCGCGCTACAAGCTGCTCGCGTTCGTCCTCTCGGGAGGCTGGCGGGTTTGGCGGGCACGCTCAAGACCGTGGTACTCGACTTCGAAACGCTCGGCGATGCTTACTGGACCATGTCCGGTCTCGTCGTCGTGCTGATGACGCTCGTCGGTGGCATGAGCACGATGTTCGGGCCGCTGCTCGGTGCATTCATCATCGTGTTGCTGGAAGACCGGCTCGGCGATATCGGCGGCGGCCTTGCGAAGCTGACCGGCATCGGCTGGTTCAACTCGCTCGGCGAATCGGTGACGATCGTGACCGGGGTGATCTTTATCGCGTGTGTGTTGGCGTTCCGTCGCGGCATCGTTGGGGAAATCTTCGCGCGTATCCAGCCGCTTCAGGGTTAATGCGAATAATTCGCGATCCTAATGAATGACGCGGTTGCATGCACTGCTAGCGAACCGAAAAGTGCCCCTTTGAGGTGCTTTTATGCACCACTAGGGTAAATGCTAGGTTGTAGCGAAATGGTACACTCCGTAATATTCGATCTAGTTCTGTTGCATCCAGATTTTTGAGGTGGAGAACGAGGAGACATGAGGCACGAAGTGCCCATACAAAAAGCGCTGTTGGAATCATCCAACAGCGCTTTTTTATTCGCCATTCAAAACGGCTTAGAACGCGAAGCGCTCGTCCGAACAAATGCTAAACGCTTCAGCCATCGGCGTTTTACACATGCCACACACATCCTCAAAAGGCTTGCTGGGCGCGGCTTTTGTCCGCCAAACTGCATTTCTGCCTTATTTGCCGACCCGTTGATCGGTTAATCGCGGTAAGAGCTTTTCGGTGTAAAAGGCATTCAAAGAATCTCTCGCGTCGAATCCGCGAACGAATTTTCACGCAGCACACGATTTACGGGGCTTAAATCAATGAAGTGGGCTTTACGCGTCAAGACGGTCGCAATGGCCGTCGCGGGATTATCAGCGGTATTCAGCACTCAGGTTTGAGCGGACGTGAAAATCGGCATGACGGTATCCGCCACCGGTCCGGCCGCATCGCTGGGTATTCCGCAGAAGAACACCATCGCGCTGCTGTCCAAGGAAGTCGCCGGGCAGAAGATCCAGTACATCGTGCTCGACGACGCGACCGACTCCACGCAAGCCGTCAAGAATGCGCGCAAGCTCACCAGCGAAGATCACGTCGATGCGCTGGTCGGCTCGACGGTCGTGCCGAATTCGCTGGCCATGATCGATGTCGCCGCCGAAACCCACACGCCGATGATCTCGATGGCCGTAGCCGCGAGCATCGTCGAACCGATGGATGCGAAGAAGACGTAGGTCTTCAAAACGCCGCAGAACGACATCCTCATGGCGACGGCCATCGCGCAGCACAAGTCCAATTACGGCGTGAAGACGGTGGCGTTCATCGGCTTCTCGGATGCCTACGGCGAGAGCTGGTTCAAGGAGTTCACCAAGGCGGCTGATCTCGCGAAGATCAGGATCGTCGCGAACGAACGCTTCGCGCGCAACGACGCATCAGTCACGGGCCAGGTGCTTAAATGATGTCGCAGAACCCGGATGCGGTGCTGATCGCGGGCACGCCGGCCGCGATGCCGCAGAAAACGCTCAAGGAACGCGGCTACAAGGGCAAAATGTATCAGACGCACGGCGTCGCCAATAACGACTTCCTGCGCGTCTGAGGCAAAGACTGCGAAGTCGAAATTTTGCCCGCCGGACCGGTGCTTGTGACGGAGCAACTGCCGGACAGCAATCCGGTGAAGAAATCGGCGGCGGCTTATAAAGACGCTTATGAAAGGCCTACGGCGCAGGCACACTGTCGACTTTCGGCGGCCACACATGGGATGCCGGCCAGATGCTTCGGCGCGCGATTCCCGAGGCGTTGAAGAAGGGCCAGCCGGGCACGCCCGAATTCCGCGATTGCCTTGCGCACCGCGCTGGAAAACCTGAAGGACTTACCCGTGTCGACGGCATCGTGAACATGACGTCGAGCGATCACAACGGCTTCGATGATCGCACGCGTGTGATGGTGCAGATCGTCGACGGCAAGTGGAAGTTGCTGAACGACTGATAGCGGCACGCGCGGCATCGCGCGTTCCTGTTTCTCATTTTCAAGATGAGCGAGCGGCGCACCGGCAACGGCGCGCCGTTTGCCCATGTTTCGCCGGACCGTTTCGCGCGGACCGGATGTTTATAAGAAGCTCTCAAGAGGAAGTATGGACTTATCGATTGTGGCGATCCTGGCGCAAGACGGGATTACCACGGGTGCGATCTACGCGTTGCTGGCGTTGGCTCTGGTGCTCGTGTTTTCGGTGACACGGGTCATCTTCATCCCGCAAGGGGAGTTCGTCGCGTACGGCGCGTTGACGCTCGTGGCACGGCAAACGCAGAAGCTGCCCGCCATCTGCTATCTGCTCATCGTAATGGGTGTCGGCTGCTTCGTCGCCGAACTGGCCATCGTGCGTCATCCTGCGCGATATCACGGCATCGGGCGGTTATTGGCCGTGCTCGCCGGCAAGTATCTGGTGTTTCATCTGGTGTTTCCCGTCGCGGTTTGGGCGCTTACGCAAGCGGTGGCCGCGCAGACCTTGCCGATGATTGCGCAGATCGCGCTGACGCTTCTGATCGTCGTTCCGATGGGACCGTTCGTGTACCGGCTCGCGTACGAGCCAATCGCTGAAGCGAGCACGCTGCTGCTGATCGTCGCGGTCGCGGTGCATTTCGCGATGGTCGGCCTCGGACTTGGTAATGTTCGGCGCGGAAGGCTCGCGCACGACCGCTTTCTCGGATGCCACGTTCAATCTCGGCAGCGTGTCGATCTCCGGGCAAAGCCTGTGGGTGGTCGGCACGGCGATCGTGCTGATTTTCGCGCTGTACTTTTATTTCGACCGCTCGATCTCCGGCAAGGCATTGCGCGAGACGTCCGTGAACCGGCTGGCGCGCGCATGGTTGGCATCGGAACTACGCAGGCCGGACGGCTTGCCTTCACGCTCGCGGCAGGCCTCGGCGCGCTGTGCGGCGTGCTCGTCGCGCCGATCACGACGATCTACTAAGATTCGGGCTTCCTGATCAGTTTGAAGGGCTTCGTGGACGCCATCGTAGGCGGTCTGGTGAGCTATCCGCTGGCTGGCGGCATGGTCGCTGCTGTCGGCCAGCTGGAGTCCTATTCGTCGTTCTGGGCGAGTGCGCATAAGGAGGTGATCGTCTTTACGCTGATCATTCCGGTGCTGCTGTGGCGGAGTCTTGCGAGTCCGCATTCGGACGAAGACGAGGAGTGAGCGCCATGAAATTCCTCCATCGTCATCGCTTCTCTTTCCTTTCTGCTCGTCGTTTTCGCGCTGCCCGTGCTGCTCGGTGCGATCGCGGTGCCGGAGTACTGGACACGCTGCTGAATTACATCGGCCTATACGCGATCGTCGCGATCGGCTTGATGCTGCTGACGGGTATCGGCGGCATGACGAGCTTCGGGCAGGCGGCCTTCGTCGGCGTGGGCGCTTATGCGACCGCATTCCTCACGACCCAATATGCCGTGTCGCCGTGGCTCGCGTTGATCGCGGGCGTGGTCATTACCGCGTTCATCGCGCTCTTGCTCTGCCTCGTCACGATGCGGCTGTCCGGCCACTTCCTGCCGCTCGGCACCATCGCGTGGGGGCTGTCGTTGTTCTATCTGTTCGGCAACATGGAGTTGCTCGGCAAGTACGACGGCATCAACGGCATTCCGGTGCTCAGCCTGTTCGGCTGGCAACTGGAGTCTGGACCTACTACCTGATCTGGGCGATCGTGTTGCTGGCGGTCGTGTCTGTTCAGAATCTACTTAATAGCCGGCCGGGTCGTGCGATCCGCGTGCTGCGGGGCGGCGGCACCATGGCCGAAGCGATGGGCGTCAACACGGCGTGGATGCGCGTCGTGATCTTCATCTACGCAGCCGTGTTGGCGGCCATTTCCGGCTTTCTGTACGCGCATTTGCAGCGCGCTGTGAACCCGACGCCGTTCGGATTGAATACGGCATCGAATTCCTGTTCATGGCGATGGTGGGCGGCGTGTCGCACGTCTGTGGTGCGATTCTCGGCGCAGCTATCCTCACCGTTCTACAGGACTATCGGCAGACGCTGCTGCCCAAACTGATTGGCGCGAACGGAAATTTCGAGATCATCGTTTTCGGTGTCGTGATGGTGCTGTTGTTGCAGTACACGCGGCAGGGCGTTTGGCATTCGTCGTGCGCTGGTTTCCGAAAGGGCCACGTGCTCATGCGCCCGACCAGGCCGAGCATTTAACGCAGCGCAGCAAACCGAGAGCAGGGTTCGCCTCTGCTCGTCGTCGACAAAGCGCGAAAGGAGTTCGGCGGACTGGTCGCCGTCAACGACGTCAGCTTCGATGTAAAGACAGGCGAGATCATCTGATTGATCGGGCCGAACGGCGCAGGCAAATCGACGACGTTCAATCTGGTAACCGGCGTCCTTCAGGCGACGCGTGGCGCGATCACATTCAACGGCGAACGCATCGACAAACTGACTTCACGTGAAATCGTGAAGCGGGGCATCGGGCGGACGTTTCAGCACGTCAAATTGCTGCCGGGGATGACGGTGCTCGAGAACGTCGCGATTGGCGCGCATCTGTGGGGCACGACCGGTGTGTGGAGAAGTGTGGTTCGTCTCAACGCAGCGAAAGAGGCGCGTCTAATAGCCGAGTCAGCGCTCCAGATTGCGCGTGTCGGACTGGAGAAGCATCTCTGCAGCGAGGCAGGCAGTCTCGCGCTGGGCAGCAACGTATTCTGGAGATCACGCGGGCGTTGTGCTGCGACCCGACTTTGCTTTTGCTCGACGAACCAGCGGCAGGTCTGCGGTATCAAGAGAAGCAGCAACTCGCGGAGTTGATTCGCAAGCTTTCGTTCGGAAGGGATGAGCATTTTGCTCGTTGAGCACGACATGGACTTCGTCATGAAGCTGACCGATAGGCTCGTGGTGATGGAATTCGGCACCAAGATCTCCGAAGGCCTTCCGGCGGATGTGCAAAAAAGATCCGGCGGTGTTGGAGGCGTACCTGGGCGGAGTGGAGTAATGGCTACAGATTGGATTTTGCAGGTCGAGAGCCTGTCCGTGCGGTATGGGAAAGTCGAGGCATTGCACGACGGAAAGCTTTCTGTCGGCGCTGGGCAGATCGTGTCCGTAATCGGCCCGAACGGCGCCGGGAAATCGACTCTCTACTTAACGCCATCATGGGAGCGTTGCCATCATCTGGCCACCAAAAGGCACTGTCCGATATCTAGAGCCATCGAGAAACGTGTTTCACGTGGAATGTGCCTTGTCCCGGAAAAGTGCGAACGCTTCTCCACGATGAGGGTTGAAGACAATCTCGTGCCCGGGGCGTATCGCAGGAAACGGGCCGGCGAGAAGAACTATCTGGATCAACTCGATCACGTGTTCGCTCTGTTTCCGCGTTTGAAAGAGCGTCGCAAGCAAGTAGCGGGTACGTTGTCGGGCGGTGAACGGCAAATGCTGGTGGTCGGTCGCGCGCTGATGGCAAGCCACAGTTGCTGATGCTGGATGAGCTTAGCCTCGGCCTTGCACCGCTGATCGTAAAAGAGATCTTTCATATCATCGGAGAGCCGCGGGAAACGGGCGTCGCGACTTTGCTGATCGAGCAAAATGCCCGGGCCGCGTTGCAGGTCTCCGATTACGCGTCTGTCCTGGAGACGGGCGAGTTCGCGCTGGAGGGGAAGGCCGCCGAACTCCAGCACGACCTGCAAGTTATCGAAACGTACCTTGTGGGCCTGGCGAAGAAAGTGGCATAAGTGCGACGCCACGGCTGTCGAACCATGGCGTGTTTCACGTGAAACACGCCATTTTTTTCGTCTATTGGAGTCTGACGAATTCGAGGCTAAGAGGAACCCGATATAATCATTCGCTACTCCTTCTTCAGGGTTCGTGTCGCTCCGGCACGATATTTCCAATGCTTTTCCCCACAGAATTCGATGTGATCGTCGTCGGCGGCGGTCACGCAGGCACCGAAGCCGCACTCGCGTCGGCCCGAATGGGCTGCAAGATGCTTCTTCTGACCCATAACATCGAGACTCTGGGGCAGATGAGCTGTAATCCATCGATCGGCGGCATCGGCAAGGGCCATCTCGTCAAGGAAGTCGATGCGCTCGGTGGTGCAATGGCCGCTGCCACGGATGAATCGGGCATCCAGTTCCGCATTCTCAATTCCTCCAAGGGTCCGGCAGTCCGGGCGACACGCGCTCAGGCGGACCGGCTGCTTTACAAACAGGCGATCCGTCATCGGCTCGAGAATCAACCAAATTTGTGGCTGTTCCAGCAGGCAGTGGACGATTTGATGGTCGAAGGCGACCGCGTGGTTGGAGCGGTGACGCAGGTTGGACTTCGATTCCGTTCGCGGGCTGTGGTGTTGACGGCTGGAACCTTCCTCAATGGCAAGATCCATGTCGGATTGAATAACTACGTCGGTGGACGCGCTGGCGATCCGGCGGCGGTCTCGCTTTCCGCGCGTTTGAAAGAGCTCAAGCTGCCCCAAGGCCGCCTGAAAACAGGCACGCCACCGCGCATCGACGGCCGTACGATCGACTTTTCGAAGCTGGAAGAGCAGCCGGGCGATCTCGATCCGATCCCGGTTTTCTCGTTTTTGGGCCGAGCCGACCAGCATCCGCAGCAAATGCCTTGCTGGGTCACGCATACGAACGCTCAAACGCACGATATCATTCGTTCCGGGCTCGACCGGTCGCCGATGTACACGGGCGTAATTGAAGGCGTGGGGCCGCGCTATTGCCCATCGATCGAAGACAAGATCCATCGATTCGCATCCAAGGACGCGCACCAGATCTTTCTGGAGCCGGAAGGGCTGACGACGAACGAGTTCTATCCGAACGGTATTTCCACCAGTCTGCCTTTCGATGTCCAGCTAGAGCTTGTCCGATCGATGCGCGGTCTCGAACATGCCCATATCCTTCGTCCAGGCTATGCAATTGAATACGACTATTTCGATCCGCGTGCTCTGAAAGCGTCGCTCGAGACCAAAGCGATCAACGGACTGTTCTTTGCCGGACAAATCAACGGCACGACCGGTTATGAAGAGGCCGCCGCGCAGGGCTTGCTGGCCGGGATTAACGCGGGATTGCAGGTGCAGGGCAGGGATGCGTGGTCGCCGCACCGCGATCAGGCATATCTCGGCGTGCTGGTGGACGATCTCGTGACGCGCGGTGTGTCCGAGCCGTACCGGATGTTCACGAGCCGCGCTGAATATCGGCTGTCTCTGCGTGAGGACAACGCCGACATGCGTCTGACAGAGATCGGCCGGGAGCTTGGCGTGATTGACAACGTTCGCCGGGACGCCGTCAGCCGCAAGCGCGATGCTGTTTCACGTGAAACAGAGCGGCTTCGCACGACATGGGTCAATCCTAAGACGCTGCCCGCCGATGAATCTACTGCTTTGCTGGGCAAGCCGATCGATCATGAATACAGCTTGGCCGAATTGTTGCGCCGACCGGGGATTTCGTACGACGGAATCTGCGGGCTGAAGTCAGGCACGTGTGGTCCAGAAGCGCCGCTCGCCGAGGATGGCGTTCTGCTCGTGCAAATCAAGGAACAGATCGAAATCGGTGTGAAATATCAGGGCTATATCGAGCGGCAAGCGGATGAAATCGTCCGCAACGGCGCGCAGGAAAACACACGCTTGCCTGAAGGTCTCGATTACAACAAAGTCCGTGGGCTGTCGTTTGAGGCACGCAAGAAGCTTATCCAGTATCGTCCGGAAACGATCGGGCAGGCATCGCGTATCTCGGGCATCACGCCAGCGGCCATTTCTCTTCTGATGGTTCATCTGAAGCGCGGGCTAGGCCGCCGTGGTCGCAGTGCGACCGGTGGTGACGATCAGGCCGAAAACACGACGGCAGTTCAATGACCGTCCGCAACGAATTGCTGGCGACGATGCTCGATGAAGGTGCCGCCGACCTTGGCGTGACCTTGTCCGTTAGCCAGGAGCAGCAAATGCTCGACTATGTCGCCTTGCTCGGAAAATGGAACGCCGTGTACAACCTCACGGCGATCCGCGATCCCCGGCAGATGATGATCCAGCACATTCTTGATTCGCTGGCGCTGGTTCCTGCGGTGGCCGCCCGAGCCGCGCGGAATGCACTCGATGTCGGCTCCGGCGGTGGCCTTCCTGGTATCGTGCTGGCCATCGCGCTGCCGGACCTGCGTGTCACGCTGAACGACATCGTTCACAAAAAGACCGCGTTTCAGTCGCAAGCCAAGGTCCAACTAAGCCTGTCCAATCTCTCCGTGGTGACCGGTCGCGTCGAGGAATTGCGGCCGGGTCACGAAGTCCTCGAAAAATTCGATGTAATCGTGTCCCGCGCATTCGCAGAGCTCGCGGATTTCGTTACACTTTCGCGTTACCTGGTTGCGGATAACGGCCGAATTCTGGCGATGAAAGGCGTGCGCCCCGATGCGGAAATCGCGCGCCTGCCTATGGCTACGACGGTGGAGAACGTCGAGCGTCTGCAGGTCCCGATGCTCGATGCCGAGCGTCATCTGGTCGAAGTTTCCGTCGCGCCGATATGAAGGCACGACATGCGGTTTGATCCGGCATTCCAGCCACGCTGATCTTCTGATAGCGAAGAAACGAGGACACTAAACGATGGCAAAAATCTTCTGCGTCGCAAATCAGAAGGGCGGCGTTGGAAAGACCACGACAGCAGTTAATCTCGCGGCGAGTCTTTCGGGGCTCGACCAGCGTGTTTTACTGATCGATCTGGACCCGCAGGGCAATGCCACCATGGGCAGCGGCATCGGCAAGGCGGCCTGTGAGAACACAGTCTACGAGGTGCTCGTCGATGGCGTCAAAGTGCGCGACGCTCGCGTCCATTCTGAGGCCGTTGCCTATGACGTATTGCCTGCCAACCGTGAGTTGGCCGGTGCTGAAGTCGAACTGGTCGAGATGGAAAATCGCGAACGAATCTTGCGCGGTGCCATCGCGGAGATGATCGATGACTATGACTTCGTGCTGATCGATTGTCCGCCTGCATTGTCGCTGTTGACGCTCAATGCATTGTGTGCGGCGGATGGCGTCGTTATCCCAATGCAGTGCGAATATTTTGCGCTCGAAGGCCTGTCCGATCTGGTGAACACCATCAAGCAGGTACACGCCAATCTCAATCGCGATTTGACGGTAATTGGACTGCTGCGCGTCATGTTCGACCCGCGCATCACGCTCCAACAACAAGTGTCGGATCAATTGAAGGAACATTTCGGCAGCAAGCTGTTCGATGTGGTGATTCCGCGCAATGTGCGTCTTGCCGAGGCGCCGAGTTACGGCCTGCCGGGCGTCGTGTTCGACAAATCGTCGCGTGGTGCGCAGGCCTATATCCAGTTCGGCACGGAAATGATCGAGCGCGTACGCGCGCTGAATGTCAATTAAGCCAGCGGCGTAGCGCCGACGGAGGAACCGAAATGAGCGCTGTGATGAAAAAGAAGGGTTTGGGCCGAGGCCTGGATGCATTGCTCGGCGGCAGCGTCGACATTACGGAAGCCGGGCGCGGCGCGGGCACGCCCTCAGTGCTGCCGCTCGACAAGATGCAGGCAGGCAATTACCAGCCGCGTACGCGCATGGACGAGGGCGCGCTTCAGGAGCTTGCCGCGAGCATTCGCGCGCAGGGTCTGATGCAGCCGATTCTCGTGCGTTCGATCGATGACGGTCGCTACGAGATCATCGCCGGTGAGCGGCGCTTCCGCGCGGCGCGTCTCGCCGGTCTGGACGAAGTGCCGGTTCTCGTGAAAAACGTGCCAGATCAGGCAGCCGCTGCAATGGCGCTGATCGAGAACATTCAGCGTGAAGATTTGAACCCGCTGGAAGAGGCGCAGGGCATCCAGCGTCTGCTCGATGAGTTCAGTTTCACGCACGAACAGGCGGCGGAATCGGTCGGCCGTTCGCGTAGCACGGTGTCCAATCTGCTGCGCCTGCTGAATCTCGCCGTGCCCGTTCAGACCATGCTGCTGGCCGGCGATCTCGACATGGGTCATGCCCGCGTACTTTTGGCCGTCGATGCAGCGACGCAAATCCAGCTTGCCAACGTTGTCGTGAATCGTCGTTTGTCGGTGCGAGAGACCGAACGCCTCGTCGCATCGACCACAAAGGAACCGCCCGCAAAGAAGGCCAAAGTTGCCAACGACGGTGGCCACGATACGCGTCGTCTGGAAGAGGAATTGTCCGATCTGCTGTCGGCCAATGTGAAGATCAAGCTCGGTGGCCGTGGCCGCGGCAAGGTCACCATTGACTTCGGCAATCTCGATTCGCTCGAAGGCATTCTCACAAAGCTGCGCGGCAGCATCGAAGAAGCGTCGACGCCGGCGGCTTGATGTCCGAATTCGACATCAAACGACCACGGCCTGACTTTATCGCGCGTATCTGGCGAGCCGTCTCGAAGGAACCGGTGCTCGCCATCCTCATGCTCGCGCTCGTCGTGCTGCAGACCGTGCACCCGCGCCCGTGGACGGCGCTGCCCGCGCTCGTCGACTGGCAGATGGTGCTCACGTTCGCGGGTTTGCTCATTCTGACCAAAGCGATTGAATTGTCAGGATTCTTGATGTGGGTGACGCATCGGCTCGTGCATCACATTCACAACGAGCGGACGCTCGCGCTGCTGCTGGTCGCGCTTGCCGCGGCTTTGTCCACCATCCTCACCAACGATGTCGCGCTGTTCGCGGTCGTTCCGCTCGCGTTGTCGCTGCATCGGCTCGCGCCGCTGCCGATCAAGCGCCTCGTCATCGTAATCGCTTTGTCGGTCAATGCGGGATCGATCCTCACGCCGCTCGGCAATCCGCAGAATCTGTTTCTCTGGCAGCGCAGCGATGTCGCATTCGGCGCGTTCGTGTGGGCAATGTTGCCGCTGTGCGCCGCATTGATGGTGTTGCTCAGCGTTGTGACCGTCGCGATGTTTCGCGCGGCGCCGCTAGATCTTTCAGGCGATGCCGAAGAGCATCGCGTGGACCGCCTGCTGTGCTGCGTCAGCGCGGTCGCGTTCGCTGCCTTCGTCGCGTTCGCCGATGCGCATCACGCCGGGCCGGCGCTCGCGGTCATCGCGATAGGCTTTTTGCTGTGGCGCCGCGAAGTCGTGTTCAAGATCGACTGGCTGCTGCTGCTGATCTTCGTGCTGATGTTCATCGTGCTGCGCAGCGCCGCCGCGTTGCCGTTCATTCACCACACCATCGCGCAACTCGGCATCGGCACACGCGGGCGGGCTTATGCCGCGGGAGTGGTGCTGTCGCAAGGCATCAGCAACGTGCCCGCCGCCATCGTGCTGGCAGAATTTTCGAAGGACTGGCGCGCGCTTGCCTTCGGCGTGAGTGTGGGCGGCTTCGGCATCGCCATCGGTTCGCTGGCGAATCTGATCGCGGTGCGTTTGTCTGGTGAAAAGGGCATGTGGACGCCTTTCCATATGGTCGCAGTGCCGTTCTGGATCGTCGCCGGACTCATTGGTTGGGCGTTGCTCTGACTCTCGGCGCGGGTTTGAACGCCATCTGAAAATCTGCTTACAATCGAAAGAAAAGTATCGCTTTTGAGACCAAATTTTAAGGTTCGTCTGCTTGGCTTTTGACACGCCTAAATATTGAATCCCCAACAACAATGGCTTACAATCGCCCGGATTTAACAGCTAGGCTACCTCGAAAGCGCGACGAAAGCGCAAGGTGATTCTCCGGACTTTTGGCTTGAAGACGGTGCGAGAGTAAAATCGAGCACCGCAGAGAGGGCAGAACAGCAATCCGACGCTCGTAAAACCGGCGTTAAGCAAAAACCGGCGTTAAGCACGCCTCCGGAAATCAGCTGCGCGGTTCATCGAACGAATCGTGGGACGCCGATGCTCAAGATAACAATATCGTTCCGCTCACGCGGGATCAGGCAGAACAACTGTTTGGGCCCGAGGTGAGTCGTCCATCGCGGGTCACCCCTTTCAAGGTGGTGGCGGCGCAAATGGTTTTGTCCCTGGGTGCGACGCTGCTGTGGTGGCTGTTCTACAAGCCGCCGGGAGATGCTACGCTGTCCGCCTTCCTTGGAGGAGCAATCTGCTGGGTGCCCAGCGCGCTGTTCGCGGCGCGACTGAAGGCCAAGAGCGGAACGGAGACGATCATGAGCTGGATGATCGGCGAGACGCTGAAAATGGGAAAGACGATTGCTATGTTCGTGGCGATCGCCTACTGGTACAAGAGCGCCTTGTGGTTACCCCTGCTCGTCACGTACATTGTCGCTCTCAAGACCTATTGGGTCGCCATGGCGTTGCATTGATGACGTCTCGGATAAGTGCGGGCAGACAAGACCGCAAGTAGCATCAAGCATGAGCAGCACCAGATAAGCAGGCGCGGTGTAAAAGCACTGCGCACGGGCCTCCCGCCCGGAACCGCGACGCAAAGCGCCGGTTCGGATGCGGCAGGTAGCGAAAGATTGCGGCAGGTAGCGAAAGATTTTTGACAATTTGGGTGGCTTTAACGATATGGTAGCTAGCGAAAGAACGCACGCTCTGGACTCGTCCGAGTACATTGCGCACCACTTGCAGAATCTTTCCACGCATACGCAGACGTCGATCTTCGATATTCACGTCTGGAATCTGGACACGCTGTTCTGGTCCATCGTGTGCGGCCTTCTCACCATTTTCATTCTTCATCTCGCAGCGCGTAAAGCGACGCCGGGCATGCCCGGCCGCTTCCAGTGCGCCATCGAAATGCTCGTCGAGATGGTCGAGGACCAGTCGAAGTCGATGATCCACGGCAGCCGCCGTTTCATCGCACCGCTCGCACTGACGGTGTTCGTCTGGGTGGCCCTGATGAACTCGCTCGACTTCATCCCCGTCGATCTGCCGGGCCACATCATCGGCTGGCTGGGTCTCGAGAATGTTCTGCCCCATCATCGCATCGTGCCGACAGCCGACCTGAACGGCACCTTCGGTATCGCCCTCGGCGTACTCGTGCTGATGATCTACTACAACTTCAAGATCAAGGGCGCCGGCGGCTTCGTGCACGAACTGCTATCCGCTCCGTTCGGCGTGCATCCGCTGCTGTGGATTCCGAATCTCGCGCTGAACATCATCGAGTTCGTCGCCAAGACAGTTTCACTCGGCATGCGGTTGTTCGGCAACATGTATGCAGGCGAACTGCTGTTTCTCCTGATCGCCCTTCTGGGTAGCATGTGGAGCTTCGGTGCGGACACATCCGTCCTCGGCTTCATCGGTCATGTGATCGCAGGTTCGGTTTGGGCGATCTTCCACATTCTGATCGTGCTGCTGCAGGCGTTCATTTTCATGATGCTGACGCTGGTGTATATCGGCCAGGCACATGACTCACACTGACGCTGCGCACGTCGCGGAATCGTTCAGGCATCAGGTTTAGGTTTTTCATTTTTTTTAGGTTTTTCATTTTTATAAATCCAGTTCCAAAGTCTTTAAACCAAAGGAGTAGTCATGAACGCTTTCATCGCCAACATCCAGGGCCTGACCGCCATCGGTATCGGCATCATCATCGGCCTGGGTGCAATCGGCGCCTGTATCGGTATCGGCCTGATGGGCGGCAAGTACATTGAAGCTTGCGCCCGCCAGCCGGAACTGATGAACCCGCTGCAGACCAAGATGTTCCTGCTGGCTGGTCTGATCGATGCGGCGTTCCTGATCGGCGTTGGTGTGGCAATGCTGTTTGCGTTCGCGAACCCCCTGCTGTCGAAGCTCGCAGCAGGCTGAGTTCCTCGGAAACATGCATCTGATTTGTTGAAGACGCTGAACGGAACGGATGAGGCGCTGATCGAGCTCAACAAGCCGATGAGCGCCTTTTAGCCGTGTTTCACTCCCGAACAAGCAACGTTTAAGGAAACACCGTGAATCTCAACGCAACCCTGTTTGCGCAAATGGTCGTGTTTCTGATCCTCACGTGGTTCACGATGAAGTTCGTGTGGCCGCCGTTGATCAACGTCCTCGACGAGCGCTCGAAGAAGATTGCCGACGGCCTCGCCGCCGCCGACAAGGGCAAAGCGGAACTCGAAGCCGCGCACAAGCGCGTCGACCAGGAACTCGCGCAAGCGCGTACGGATGGCCAGCAGCGTATCGCTGACGCTGAAAAGCGTGCTGCCGCCGTCGCCGAAGAAATCAAGGCCAACGCTCAGGCTGAAGCCGCATGCATCGTCGCGCAAGCCAAGGCGGACGCAGACCAGCAAATCGTCAAGGCGCGTGAATCGCTGCGTGCCGAAGTCGCTACGCTGGCAGTCAAGGGCGCTGAGCAGATCCTGAAGCGCGAAGTCGATCAGAAGGCGCACGCCGATCTGCTGAATCAACTCAAAACCGAGCTCTGATCATGGCCGAACTTGCAACCATCGCTCGTCCTTACGCAGAAGCGCTGTTCCGCGTAGCCGAATCCGGCGATCTCGCGGGCTGGTCCGATTTCGTCGAGGAATTGGTACAGGTTGCACGTCTGCCCGAAGTGGAATCGGTCGCGTCCACCCCGAAGGTGGGCCGTCAGCAAATCGTCGATCTTCTGCTCGCCGCGGTGATGTCGCCGCTCGCACAGAGCAATGCTCAGGTGAAGAACTTCGTCGGCATGCTGGTGGAAAACCATCGTTTGCCGCTGCTGCCGGAAATCGCTGTCCAGTTCGACGAGTTGAAGAACGCTCGTGAGTGTGCTACCGATGCTCACATCGTGAGCGCGTTTCCCCTCGAAGGCGAGCAGTTGAACGACCTCATCACCAGCCTCGAACGCAAGTTCCAGCGCAAGCTGAAGCCGATCGTTTCCGTCGATCAGTCGTTGATCGGCGGCGTTCGCGTGACGGTTGGCGACGAAGTGCTTGATACTTCGGTCCGCGCGCGCCTCGCCCGCATGCAGACGGCTCTGACCGCTTAAAACAACGTAAGCGATCAACCGTGTCTTTTACGGGCACGCAACAGAATTGACTATCAGGAGCGAATAATGCAACTCAATCCCTCTGAGATCAGCGAGCTGATCAAGAGCCGGATCCAGGGCCTTGAAGCGAGCGCGGACGTTCGCAACCAGGGCACCGTGATCTCCGTGACCGACGGTATCGTGCGCATTCACGGCTTGTCGGACGTGATGCAAGGCGAAATGCTCGAATTTCCGGGCAACACTTTTGGCCTCGCGCTGAACCTCGAACGTGACTCGGTCGGCGCCGTTATTCTCGGTGAGTACGAGCACATCTCGGAAGGCGACATCGTCAAGACGACGGGCCGCATTCTCGAAGTGCCGGTCGGTCCGGAACTCATCGGCCGTGTGGTCGATGCGCTCGGCAACCCGATCGACGGCAAAGGCCCGATCAACGCGAAGATGACCGACGCGATCGAAAAGATCGCTCCGGGCGTGATCTGGCGTAAGTCGGTGTCGCAGCCGGTGCAAACGGGTCTGAAGTCGATCGACTCGATGGTGCCGATCGGCCGTGGCCAGCGTGAGCTGATCATCGGCGACCGTCAGTGCGGCAAGACCGCGGTGGCCGTCGATGCGATCATCAACCAGAAAGGCAAGGACCTCATCTGTATCTACGTCGCGATCGGCCAAAAGGCATCGTCGATCATGAATGTGGTGCGCAAGCTGGAAGAAACCGGTGCGATGGAATACACCATCGTCGTGGCGGCTTCGGCGTCGGAATCGGCTGCGATGCAATACCTCGCACCGTACGCCGGTTGCACGATGGGCGAATACTTCCGCGATCGCGGTCAGGATGCGCTGATCGTCTATGACGACTTGACCAGGCAAGCGTGGGCATACCGTCAGATCTCGCTGCTGCTGCGCCGCCCGCCGGGCCGCGAAGCGTATCCGGGTGACGTGTTCTACCTGCATTCGCGTCTGCTCGAGCGCGCGGCTCGCATTTCGGAAGAGTACGTCGAGAAGTTCACCAACGGCGAAGTAAAGGGCAAGAGCGGTTCGCTGACCGCACTGCCGGTCATCGAAACGCAAGCCGGCGACGTGACCGCGTTCGTTCCGACGAACGTGATCTCGATTACCGACGGCCAGATCTTCCTGGAAACCGACCTGTTTAACGCGGGTATCCGTCCAGCTATCAACGCCGGTGTGTCCGTATCGCGCGTCGGTGGCGCCGCTCAGACTAAGGTCGTGAAGAAGCTGTCGGGCGGTATCCGTACCGACCTCGCGCAGTATCGTGAACTGGCTGCGTTTGCGCAGTTCACATCCGACCTCGACGAAGCCACCCGCAAGCAGCTGGAGCGCGGCCGCCGCGTGACTGAACTGCTCAAGCAGTCGCAGTATCAGCCGCTGCAAGTGTGGGAACTGGCTATGTCGCTGTTCGCGGCGAACAACGGCTATCTAGACGATCTGGAAGTTACGCAAGTGCTGCTCTTCGAAAAGGGCCTGCGCGAATTCCTGAAGACCAGCCACGGCGATCTGGTTAAGCGCATCGAAGACAACAAAGACTTGTCGAAGGACGACGAAGGCGCATTGCATGCAGCGCTGAAGGACTTCAAGAAATCGGGCGCTTATTGATCATCGCGCGGCGTGAAAGCCGCCGCGCGGCTTCGATCAAGGAGTAAGCAATGGCTGGAATGAAGGAAATTCGCGGCAAGATCAAGAGCGTGCAGAACACGCGAAAGATCACGAAAGCGATGGAAATGGTCGCCGCATCGAAGATGCGCCGTGCCCAGGAGCGCATGCGTTCTGCCCGTCCGTACGCCGAAAAGGTCCGTGCTATCGCCGTGCACATGAGCAAGGCGAACCCCGAATATCGTCACCCGTTCATGCTGAAGAACGATGGCGCGAAGACGGCCGGCCTGATCCTGGTCACGACCGACAAGGGTCTGTGCGGTGGCATGAACACGAACATCCTGCGTGCGTCGCTGAACAAGATCAAGGAACTCGATCAGAGCGGTGTGAAGATCGAAGCGTCGGCGATCGGCGGCAAGGGTTTCGGCTTCCTGAACCGGCTGAAGACGCAAGTGGTGTCGCAAGTCATGCAACTGGGCGACACGCCGCATCTGGAAAAACTGATCGGCGCGATCAAGGTGCAGCTCGACCTGTACTCGGAAGGCAACATCAACGCGGTGTACCTGGCGTACACGCGCTTCGTCAACACGATGAAGCAGGAAGCGGTGATCGAGCAGCTGCTGCCGTTGTCGATCGACGACCTGCACAAGCAGGAAGCAGACGCGGACACGCCGAAGACCTCGTGGGACTACATCTACGAGCCGGATGCACAGACCGTGGTCGACGAACTTCTGGTTCGCTACGTCGAAGCGCTCATCTATCAGGCGGTCGCGGAAAACATGGCGTCGGAGCAGTCCGCGCGCATGGTCGCGATGAAGGCCGCGTCCGACAACGCGAAGCAAGTGATCAACGAACTGCAGCTCGTCTACAACAAGAGCCGCCAGGCCGCGATTACGAAAGAGTTGTCGGAAATCGTCGGTGGCGCCGCTGCGGTCTGATCTTGACGACCGCGTGAAAGAACACAGTATTTAAAGGAAATGCGATGAGTACTACTGCTTTGGTAGAAGGCAAGATCGTACAGTGCATCGGCGCCGTTATCGACGTGGAATTCCCGCGTGAGCAAATGCCGAAGATTTACGACGCGCTCATTCTCGACGGTTCGGAACTGACGCTCGAAGTCCAGCAGCAGCTGGGCGATGGCGTGGTCCGCACCATCTGTCTGGGTGCCTCCGACGGTCTGCGCCGTGGCACGATGGTCAAGAACACGGGCAAGCCCATCAGCGTGCCGGTCGGCAAGCCGACGCTCGGCCGCATCATGGACGTGCTCGGCCGTCCGATCGACGAAGCGGGTCCGATCTCTTCGGAAACCACGCGTTCGATCCACCAGCAGGCGCCGAAGTTCGACGAGCTGTCGCCGTCGACGGAACTGCTCGAGACCGGAATCAAGGTTATCGATCTGATCTGCCCGTTCGCCAAGGGCGGCAAGGTCGGTCTGTTCGGCGGTGCAGGCGTCGGCAAGACCGTGAACATGATGGAACTCATCAACAACATCGCGAAGGAACACGGCGGTTATTCCGTGTTCGCCGGTGTGGGTGAGCGTACCCGCGAAGGGAACGACTTCTATCACGAAATGAAGGATTCGAACGTTCTCGACAAGGTCGCGCTGGTGTACGGCCAGATGAACGAGCCGCCGGGCAACCGTCTGCGCGTCGCGCTGACCGGTCTGACGTTGGCTGAGCACTTCCGTGACGAGGGTCTGGACGTGCTGTTCTTCGTGGACAACATCTACCGTTTCACGCTGGCAGGCACGGAAGTGTCCGCTCTGCTCGGTCGTATGCCGTCGGCAGTGGGTTATCAGCCGACGCTGGCTGAAGAAATGGGCAAGCTGCAAGAGCGTATTACGTCGACCAAGACCGGCTCGATCACGTCGGTTCAGGCCGTGTACGTCCCTGCGGATGACTTGACCGACCCGTCGCCGGCTACGACCTTCGGCCACCTGGACGCAACTGTCGTGTTGTCGCGTGACATCGCATCGCTCGGTATCTACCCCGCTGTGGATCCGCTCGATTCGACCTCGCGTCAGATCGACCCGAACTTGATCGGCGAAGAGCACTACTCGATCACGCGTCGCGTTCAGCAGACGCTGCAGCGCTACAAGGAACTGCGCGACATCATCGCGATTCTGGGTATGGACGAACTGTCGCCAGAAGACAAGCTGTCGGTCGCGCGCGCTCGTAAGATCCAGCGTTTCCTGTCGCAGCCGTTCCACGTCGCTGAAGTGTTCACGGGATCGCCGGGCAAGTACGTATCGCTGAAGGAAACCATCCGTGGCTTCAAGATGATCGTCAATGGTGAGTGCGATCATCTGCCGGAGCAGGCGTTCTACATGATCGGCCAGATCGACGAAGCCTTCGAAAAGGCCAAGAAGATCCAGTAAAGGTCGGGTGTGATGAAGCGGGCGTTAGTGCAACGCGCTGACGTCCACGAAAGACACTGAGACCCTAGGAGTCAACATCAAATGGCAACCATCAAGGTAGACGTCGTCAGCGCGGAAGAGCAGATCTTCTCGGGCCAGGCGAAGTTCGTCGCGCTGCCAGGCGAATCGGGTGAACTCGGCATTCTGCCGGGCCACACGCCACTCATCACGCGCATTCGTCCGGGCGCGGTGCGCATCGAGGCGGAAGACGGTTCGGAGGAGTTCGTGTTCGTCGCAGGCGGGATTCTCGAAATCCGGCCGGGCGTCGTGACCGTGCTCGCCGATACCGCCATTCGCGGCGCCGATCTCGACGAAGCAAAGGCGGAAGCAGCGAAGAAGCGCGCCGAGGAAGCGATGCAGGACAACAAGTCCGAGCTCGAGTACGCCACCGCGCAAGCGGAACTGGCGTATGCGACGGCACAACTCGCAGCGATTCAGCGTCTGCGCAAAGTGCACGCAAAACACTAAGCGCTTCGCTTCGCGCGGTGTAAAACCGCGCGCAATAGCAGTTTGAAGAAAGCAGCCTTCGGACTGCTTTTTTTATGCGCCGCTTCAACCATGCGTCTGGGCAAATCCGCATGTCGGTAAGCGCTAAAACGAGCCCGCCTATCTTGTCGGCTTTTAAGAGTGACGATTGCGTCCGCAACCTACATTGGGGACGCAGGCCATAAGCGATGATGAGTTTGACTTTCTGCCACTCCGAGTCATTCGAGAATGCTCCAACGGCAAACGAAGGTACGACCCTGACGGGAAGCGCCGACTGATTGAGGCGTGCTTGCAACCGGGCGCGTCAATCGCTGGGTTCGCACTCAGGGCTCAGGTG
>LFLF01000256.1 GCA_001184395.1 Candidatus Paraburkholderia calva
GGTATAAACATAGTGAACCATGCCTTTATTATATATATTTTTTCTTTTTCTTCTTTTTTTCTATTATTATTTTTTTTTCATTTTCTTTTCATTTTTTTCTTTTTTTTTTTAAAAAAACATTAGAAACACAACAACTCGATCTCAAAATTACATAACCGGACCGAATATTTACAAAAAATAAAAGTACAAGCTCAACTTGGCATTTACATCAGATAAAACCTCCTCTTTGTCCCTCCCCCAAACTTATGCTAAGCAACACATGGTGGGGTAGAAAGAAGGCCAAAAACAGGTATATAGCTTATAATGTGGTTAACAAAAATAGGCCAGGCTCAAAATTGGCTAACAAGGGATTTTAAATAACACGCAGGGATATTTTTCTCAAGCTAAAAATCAGGTTAAAATGAAGAAAAATGCCTAAATCATTTTACATGCATGCAATGGTCCAAATAAAATAAGTATGGCATGAACATAATTTTTAAAATCAAGAAATCATCACAGGCTTAACAATGCTACTCATGGAAACAGACATTTAAGGGCAACTAAAAAGAAATAGGAAAAAACAAAATAAAAATAAAGAAGAAATCATACCAACTCCCCCAAACTTAAGATAAGTTCTGTCCTCAGTGCTTGGGAAGTAGGAGAAAAATGGGCTCAATGGAAAGAAAAAGGGTCAATTGCTCCGCAGAGAGCATCGGAGGAAGGAAAATATGTGGCCATGTCGTTCAGGTGGTCTTGCAAGGCATGCAATTGAAGCATCTCGGTCATGGCAGACTTGGCGCTGGTGGTTATGCAGTGCAAGTCTTGCACTGGTTGTGTGGGCAAAGAGTTGCACAGGATGAGAGAAGCGATGGTGCTGCGCGAGGTGGATAGGAGTACAGGGTAGCACTGCTGTGGAAAGGCGTGCCTTCTCCACTCGGGCTTTGTGGGTGAAGTGACCGTGGTGCGGCGCTAGAATAAGAAAACACAACTCGGGCTTCAAAACTGAATTTGAGCTTCGTGTAATTCGCATTCACTGTTTACCGGCTTGCTCAACTCGGTAATCTGGATAGCGCAGCGCGTTCGTCCTATGTGCACAGTAATATCACTCAGCTCGGTCACTGGGCGCAAGACGGAAAAGCAGGTCGGTATAAAGAAGTGCAGCTCGGTAGATATAACGCAGCTCGGCCACCCGACTTGCTGAATTCCTGCAGCACTGACTGGAATGAATAGCATTGCCAAGACTTCTCTTCTGTTCATTCTTGACGGCGGGTTGGAAATAGGCACATGTGGAAATATATATATGCATATCCTTAGAGTGCCTGGAACCAGTTCCTGTAAGGAAAAGAAAACGGGATCAGAGTAGGAAAAGAAATGTGAATACGAAACTCTACCCCTCACGACTTGAACTCTTTTGTAAGCCTTCCGGGTTGCAGCTTTCTGAATAGCGACATGCGTCTTGCTCTCTTCGCTACCCATCAATTAGTTTGTTGCTCTGTACCTAGCCGAGTTACCTGTTTACGCTGTGCTGTGCTGTCTTCCGAACTGGGGTCTCTCCGAGATAGCCCACGGTTGAGTTCGACTTGGCTCCGACTT
>LFLF01000257.1 GCA_001184395.1 Candidatus Paraburkholderia calva
TGAATCTTGTTGAGAATTAGATTCTAATTCAAAAAGTTGGATTTTATTTAAAGAACGAGTTTCTCATTAGAATTTGGGTTTTTTATTTATTAGTAATCGTTTTCTAAAAATAAGAATTTTACTACAATTTAGTGATTTATTTTTAAGATAAAAACTTTAATTTTAAATTAACGTTTTTCTTCTAAAGGTGAGATTTTATTATAAATCACGATTTTCTCTAAAGTTTTAACCTCAAAGGTGATGTTTTACATCGTATAATTATTTGATTTGAAAATAATTTGACAAGGTGTTATTGATTGATATTGTGTAATTAATTGCTAAAAGTTTTGTATTGAATATTATACTTGGGGAATGATCTACTTAGACATTCGATAATTGAAATTAATTGACATTACAGAGATTATCTTGCATAATGAGTTTTTGTTCGGAAGTGACCTAGTTTGTCACTCAGAATATTGTGATTACGGAATTGTACTTTTATGAGGTCGGACACGACAACATTCCTGTGCTTGTATTTTTGGGCCCTCGTAAGAAAGTCACGACGAGCTGGCATTGGGCCTAGTCGTATGGGTTGTTCTTCAAGGATACAGATTTGGTATATCGATATTAGCTAATGAATGACGCGGTTGAAGTAGTAGTGGTTCTGTGTTACTAGGTGCAGAGCGAGTGCTAACACCAAATACAGTATTGGGCTTATGATGGTGTAGACACCAGAAATTGTGATAAACCCATCAAACAGTCAATTGCATTATACTTTACAGTGCAATGTCTTGTCGATTGTTTTGTCATATATTTCACCGTATCCTTGTAATGTGTTTACAGATTGTGCATATGACTGACAATGTGCTATTGATGGTTACTGCTTGAATTTTGGATTTTTAACGTCTAAAACATTATTGAATAATTTTATACCATGACTATTGACTGCTTAAAACTGGTTTGGAACTCACTGGGCTTTTTAGCTCATTACTCTCTGTTTTTAATTGTGATTGAGAAACAGATTCAAGGAATAGTCAAACGGATTCAATTTGGGAGTACTCAATGGTTGATTCGGAGTATAGAGCGTACAAGTAATGTTTTGGACCTAGATGTAACTTTATACTGTCAGATAAGTACTGTGTAAAGTTATTGTATTCATTGATGTAAATAGTTCATTGCTTTTGCATTTCTTTTTAATTACCGCTTGATTGACCCGATTGAACACTTGGTGCAAGCCAAGCGGGTTCGCGACTCGGACTCGGGCCCAATTATGACGGCCCGGGGTCGGGGCCGTGACACTTCGGATAGAGTTTGCCCCGCAAACTTGATTAGATTACAATGCTCCAAAAAAATAGCAATATGATCATTTGGGTCTTCATTCTCAAGGCCTTGAAAAATCGAACCACTGTGGATGTGATTTATCAAAGAAAGATGGATTTTAGCCTGTACCTCCCACACAATTGGTTGCTCCATTCTTGGTTGATAGTAATCTCTGAAAAATCGAGTGTGTGGTTGATTCTCATTGTTATTCACCATACGTCTTATCAAATCTTGTGGTGTTTTTTTTATATTTTTG
>LFLF01000258.1 GCA_001184395.1 Candidatus Paraburkholderia calva
CGGTACAACACCATGCTCCTGGAAGATCGGGTGTACACCTTCCTGGACGGACTTGATGACCGACTTGACAATATCCGTGGGGAGATCCTACGGAAACAGCCGTTTCCAACCGTGGAGCAAGCATATGCTGATGTACGGAAGGAGGATCAGCGGCAGTCGGTGATGCTGACAAAGGAAGACACGGGTTCTAGCCTTGCATTGATATCCAAGGGAGAACCCGTGAAGAAAGAGAAGGCTACAAAGGGTGATGGCGGATGCACTCATTGTGGCAACCCGAAGCATACCAAGGATACCTGCTTCAAGTTGCATGGGTATCCCGAGTGGTGGAAAGAGATGAAGACCAAGAAGAAACGGGAGTCCAGTCAAGCGGCTCTTACAACCGGGGAAACCCACAACTCGGGAATAAACAACTCGCTAGTGCCAAAAAGGGAATCCTCAACAGCATCGGCGAATTGTTCGAGTGCCCATAATGATTCATGTAACCTGAATTGGATTGTTGACTCAGGTGCGACAGATCATATGACATATAATAGATGGGATTTTCTAGAGTCATCTCATCCACAAAGGTCTCATATCACGAATGCCAATGGCGGCGTATATCCTGTAACCGGGGCGGGAAAAGTCTCCTTTTCCCCAACATTTGAACTGTCTAACACTCTACTTGTTCCTTCTCTTTCAAGCAAATTAATGTCTATTGGACAGGTCACTGAGGAATTGAAGTGTCGGGTACTAATTTACCCGAAATTTTGTCTGTTTCAGGATATTCTCACGGAGGAGATCATTGGTCGTGGTACTAAACGGGATGGGCTCTACTACCTGGACGACTTCAGCACAGGAAGAGCAAACAAAGTCAGTAAGGATGGAAACACTATTGAGGAGATTAATCTGTGACATCGCCGACTTGGGCACCCATCCTTCGGGTACATGAAATCATTATTTCCCTACTTATTATCAGATGTTAGTGAAACCTCTCTTAGGTGTGAATCATGTATTTTGGCTAAAAGTCACCGCTCCACCTACCCCATAAGTATAACTCGGTGTCCTACACCATTCATGTTAGTTCACTCAGATGTATGGGGGCCTGCCCCGATTTCACTAGCTTCAGGAATAAGATGGTTTGTTATTTTTGTCGATGATTGTACTCGAATGACTTGGCTTTACTTGATGAAGAATAAAAGTGAAGTTGCTGAAATTTTTAAAACTTTCCATAGAATGATTACAACTCAGTTTTTTGCGAAGTTACGGGTTCTTCGATCAGATAATGGTGGTGAGTTTGTTAATCAAGACTTACAGGAGTACTTTCGGGTACATGAATTGATACACGAAACATCCTGTGCCTATACTCCACAACAGAACGGTGTGGCTGAAAGGAAGAATCGACATATCCTGGAGATAGCAAGGGGACTCTTACTCGATGCTAATGCTCCTCAAAGATACTGGCAGGATGCCGTCACAACGACAGTTTATTTGATCAACCGGATGCCATCCAAGGTCTTGGATTTCAAGACGCCACTTAGAGTACTAGCGGAACACGAAGTTCTACCATCC
>LFLF01000259.1 GCA_001184395.1 Candidatus Paraburkholderia calva
GCGTTTGCGGCAAATCTCGAACCCCGCACCTTGATCCGCGGCCATCGCCAGCGTCTGCTGCTTCATCGTCGTTTGCCTTTTTCCTTGCACGTGCGCTCTATAACACCTGACAAGCACTAGCGGTGGAATTAATCAGCGTTGCCTTAAAGTGGGCGCGGTCGCGTGCTTTGTCGGCACGGTGCGCGACCTGAACGAAGGCAGCGCCGTCGAGACGATGGAACTCGAGCACTATCCCGGCATGACGGAGAAGTCGCTGGCCGGGCTCCGACGTGCTGATTGTGCATCGCGTGGGTAAGCTCAGGCCGCTCGATCAGATCGTACTCGTCGCGACGACCGCGATGCATTGCGCGGAGGCGTTCGAATCGTGCGCCTTCGTCATCGACTATCTAAAAACTCAGGCGCCGTTCTGGAAGAAGGAAAAAATCGAAGTCGGCGAGCGTTGGGTCGATGCCCGCGAATCCAACGACGCGGCGCGTGCCCGCTGGACGCCGCGCTGACCCGGCCGAATGCCGAATAGCCCTATTTTTCTTCGCCGGCCGGTCTGCCAATGAACCTCGCCGGAAACGGTTCGGCGGCGGGATGCTCCGGAAAGCGCGGCTCAGGTTTTGCGCCCGTACGCGTGGGTCTGAGTGCCTCCAGTAATTCCTGCTGTTCGTCAGGTATCTTGTAGTCCTAACCGAATTTGCTGAGTTGGAGACTATGCGCGATACGCAGAGCGGGCTGCATGAACTGCACCGCGGCGGCCGGTTCGTAGCACTCCTGGATGATGGTGAGGAACAGCGACAGCCAGCGCGCGAAGTGGTGCGGCTCGATATCCGCGAGCCGACGATGCGCGTCCTGCACTTTGCCGCGATATTGCTTCGAACCGAGCACGAGGCTGGACCAGAAGCGTGTCATCGTGGCGAGATGCTCGTCCCAGCGGCCTTCGAGGCGGCTCGAGAAGATCGGGCCGAGCAGCGGGTCGTCGTCCACGCGGCGGTAGAAGGCTTCGACGAGCGTGCGCACGTTGGCTTCGTCTGAGTTGGCTTCGCGCGTGCTTGCCGCGCGATGTTCGGATGAGATCATGGTGGCACTATGTTGCGAGCAAGAACTAAACATATGACGACAAGGCATTTTTGCTTACAGTAATCGTCAATATGACGCAAAATGTAGCGTGCGCGAGAGGGCGGTCCTTCGGTCGGATGAAAACGGTCAGGCGGCGTTATTCTTCCGGAAACGGGCTCGTCGAACACTACGCCAGTTGCCGTCGCGCGCCGATATTAGTGTTGGCAGAATGGGCGCGGAGCAGTATCCTTTTACGTTGTGCGGACTGGACTTTCGATCGTTCGCGCAGACAGACCGCCGGCGCCATGCGCGTACCGCCGTCATTCATTCTCGCGCTTCGGGCGCCGCAAGTGCGCCGCAAGTTAAGGTAACGCTGATTAAGTCCACCGCTTGTGCTTGTCAGGTGTTATAGAGCGCACGTGCAAGGAGAAAGGCAAACGACGATGAAGCAGCAGACGCTGGCGATGGCCGCGGATCAAGGTGCGGGGTTCGAGAT
>LFLF01000260.1 GCA_001184395.1 Candidatus Paraburkholderia calva
TTGAGACCCATGCAGTTCATCAAGCATATCATCTAAACGTGGAATTGGGTGCCTATACTTAATTGTGATCTTGTTAACAGCTCTACAATCAGTACACATACGCCAATCTCCAGTTTTCTTAGGAACCAATATAACCGGAACTGCACAAGGTGAAAGAGATTCACGTACCTGGCCTTTAGCAAGTAGTTCATCGACTTGTCTTTGAAGTTCAGCGGTCTCTGTAGGATTAGACCGATAAGCAGGTCGATTTGGAATGACAGCTCCAGGTACAAAATCGATTTGATGTTCAATTCCCCTTGATGTTGGCAATCCATTTGGTAGTTTCTCGGGAAAGACATCAGCAAATTCCTGCAATAAAGAAGTTATCTCAACCGGTAGGTTGGATGGCAGGTCAGCATCAGAAAAATAAGGTTCTTGAAAAATCAAAAGAACAAGAATACTATTGCCCTATAGATTGCGTTGGACATCTCAAACTTCAGCAAATAATGTCATCTTATTTTTACCTTTAAAGGATGGTTTTCCAACAATCTCCTCAATTTCCTCACTTACCTTTGGTACAGACTTTCATACCAATAAATCAGTCTTTGGCTCTTCACGACTTTGTGTAGCCAACTTCTTCTTGTCAAACTCCACTTTCAATTGCACTTGACATTCATAAACTTGAGCAGAAGTGATAGGTAAGAAAGTAATCTTGCGATTATTGAAAGTAAAAGAATACCTATTACTTTTTTCGTCATGGATAGCACCTCTGTCATATTCCCATGGACGTCCTAGCAGCAAGTGTCCAGCTTCCGTCGGAACAACATCGCATGTAACTTCCTCAGTATACTTACCAATGGTGAAAGTTAATTTCGCCTGGGAGGTTACTCTAACTTCTCCTCTTTCGGACAACCATTGCAACTTGTACGGATTTGGATGCTTGATGGTTGGAAGTCCGAGCTTCTCTACAATCATGGTTGACACCACATTAGTACAACTGCCACTGTCAATAATCATTAAACATACTTTCTTGTTAATGTAACATTTAGTATGAAAAATATTTTGGCGCTGTAGGTGGTCCTCTTGAATGAGCTTGATGCTTAAGGCTCTCATTGTGATGCACAATCGCTCATTCACAACTCCGTACTCCTCTTCCTCGTCCTTCTCTTCTTCTTCACCTTCTAGTCCAGGCATGTCGTCATAAACTCCTTGCTCCTCGGTATCACTGTCACTCTCATACTCACCAAAAGAGTAAATAAACATAACCCTTTTGTTAGGGCAATCAGAAGCATAATGACCTCTACCTTGACATCTAAAACAAACAACATCCCTAGCATGTGGTCTATTAGTTGAGACTTCTTTCTTCGATTGACTAGGGGTTGAAGTACTTACCTGTGGTGACCGAGTTTGAAGGGTGTCACCTTTGTTTTGAGGCACAAATCTCCTCAGCTCAAATGATGTCTTCTTCGGAGCATTCTGGAAATTTGGCCTATTCGGTTGAGACCCGGGATT
>LFLF01000261.1 GCA_001184395.1 Candidatus Paraburkholderia calva
AGTTTGTACTAGCCAATCCTCGGGTGAAGCTCTTTGTGCAGTATATGTCTTGCTCGGTGTCTTTTCTCAACTTTTTACTCGGGGAAATCCTCGGTTTGCTCTTTATGCATGCGTGACTTTTCCCTTTACTGTGTAGTTCATTCTTTGTTCTGTCTTTCCTATCCTGGCTTGTATTCTCTTCGGCACGGGTCGCGATCTGGTTCCAATTTGTATTCTTGGTTCGAGCCTGCTTAACCCGCCTGCCTCTCTTCGGTATTTGACCTCTGCTTTGGGAAGTCCTCGGATTGTGCTTTACGTATCTCGATCTTCGGTCCAGAATCCTCGGATAGTCCATTCCTCGGATAGTACATACCCAAATTCAGCGCTTGTTGCACAAAGACATCTTCGGGTAGACCTTTCCTCGGGTCCTCGGATAGTCCAGTTCTAAATCCAATGCTTGTCATATAATGTCATTCTCGGATTGTGCTTACACATATCGATCCTCGGTTCAGTGGTCTTCTTTGTTTGTTTTGTCGACCGAGTTGTTTGAATGTGTTCGGTCGGTATTCCCTTTCTGCTCGAATCGCCGTTTGAATACCGAGTTCCGCTTGCTTAGCTTGCAACCCCGGTTGATTCTTGAGTTGTCTTTATCCGAGCTAGTCTTTTCTTTGCTCTTTGCTTCTGTTCAACTCTTCTTCAAATGCACGACTCCTCGGTCTTCTGAAATACATGTTGCACTATTTCCTTGCAACCCGGTAACCTTGATTTGTACATAATTGCTCCTTGCTTGCAACCTCGGTTCACTGCTTTGCTCAATTCCTGAAAACACCTAGGTTGAATAGTATTGCCGTTCTTCAACATATGGATTATTCAACCCGATCAGAACAAATTATCTTTTCATGCACTTAGAATAAAAAAAATTCATTTTCATATAAAATCACGTAAATTGTAAATGAATATAATTTTAGTTTAATCTAAAATTATAATAGCTCGAATACCGACGATAGCAATCGCCTTACTAGCAGGATAAGAAATAGACTCGGTACCGACTTAGAATAACTCGGACCGAGCTAAAGTGAGAATTTGAATATGTGATTGACAACAACAAGGATAAATCTAATATTAATAAATTGGAATTAATATTAGATTTAATATCTCGTCTAGATTTGAAAGGTCGTCGATTTCTTGCAGAACAAGAAAACGGGCAGGAATTGGATTATCGGACAAGTACTGAAGAGTAAATCAGGACTGTGAGTTTCACTTCCAGGCTTTTGTTTTTAAAATGTTTGTCATGGTATTTATGAAATTGATTTAAATGTCTTGATAAATGTTTTCTCGAAAACCTGATTTGGTCTTGAATTGATTATTTGAAATTGAATCTACATGTAAATGCAATTGGACTTTTGAAAGTTTTAAATATGAAAAAATTGAGACTCATTCAAGGTTTTATCTACGTGGAAAATATTTTGTCTGAGTG
>LFLF01000262.1 GCA_001184395.1 Candidatus Paraburkholderia calva
CGGGCCGCAGGCCCAGGCGCAACACCCTGGTGGACCGGAAATCCAGGCGCAAAGCCTCACTCACGATGAATCTGCCGCTATTTGCGCCTGAATCGATGAATACAACGGCTGGTTCAGCGTTGCCTTAACTTAGAAGCGCTCAATATGTCGTTTTCTCCAAGCAATGCCGTGCACGCTGTCCGCGACGACGCGCTGCTGGCACAGGACGATATCGCTGGCGTCGTCACGCATGGCACGGATACGCTTGAAGAAACCGCCTATCTGCTGCATCTCACGGTGAAGAGCGCAAAGCCCGTCGTGCTGACGGCGGCGACGCGTCCATCGACCGCCTTGTCCGCGGATGGTCCGTTTAATCTGCTCAATGCGGTGACGGTCGCGGCTTCGGCGAGCGCCAGCGGGCAGGGCGTGCTCGTCGCGTAAATAACCAGATTCACAGCGCGCGCGACGTGACCAAGACCAGCACCTATGCGGTCGATGCGTTCCGCTCGCCTGAAACCGGCGTGCTGGGCTTCGTCCGGATGGCCGCGTGGAGTTTCAGCGTGCCGTCACGCGCGTGCATACGACGACGAGCGAATTCGCCGTCGTCGATCCGCGCGATCCGTGGCCGTTGGTCGAGATCGTGGCGAGCTATGCGGGCGTATCGCGCGTCGCCGTAGATGCGCTGGTGAAGGCGGGCGTGAGGGGCATCGTGGTCGCGGGCAACGGCTCGATGCACGCGAGCTTCACCGGAGCCCTCGCCGATGCGGTGAAGCACGGCGTCGCGGTGGTGCGTTCGTCGCGCGTCAGGTCGGGTCATGTGATGCGCAACGGCGCGGCATCCGACGATGCGCTCGGCATGCACAGCGCGGGCACGCTGAATCCCTACAAAGCACGCGTCTTGCTGATGCTGGCACTGGCGGCCAACGTGGCGGATCTCCAGCGTGTGTTCGACACGAACTAAAAAGCAAAAACGCGAACATGAAATTCGCGTTTCTTGTCTAAGATTGCGCAAATCCGACGCGGACACCCGGCGACAAACCGTCTGACTGACCAAGGCTTCCCTGGCGCACCGCCGGGTGCCGCTTTTCGGACCCCACTTGCCGCCCTCAGCCTAGAGCGGCATTTGTCCCGCGTGCCCAACACGGGACGCCCCACGGTTCAGGTGTGCGTCGTTACGCGGCAGCTTTCGCTTGTTGTGGCTCGTTGGCCACCTGGAAGTTCGACATGATCTCGAGCGCACACACCATCGCCGAGTGATCCCAAGCCTTCCCGCCGTTCGCCGCACAGACGAGCTAAAGTCGGAAGTGGTGTATGGGGGGTAGTTGAGGCGGGAAATTGAAGGCGGTGGTGGTTTCAGCTGAGAATCTGATTGTCGAAGTCGGAAACCAGCGAACAACAAAACCATCCACCATAAGCAAGGATACGGAAAAAACGGTCATG
>LFLF01000263.1 GCA_001184395.1 Candidatus Paraburkholderia calva
ACCCATGTAATTCATATAATCATGTAATCACTTTAACATGTTGATGTGATTTTTATAACCACATCATATGGAGGATTCAAGAAGAGAGCTCAAGAGCCTTAGTGGAGATATCTTAAAGCTCACGAAGTAGACTTGAAGCTGAATTTCGAGTTTGGAGGACTTTCATTGCTTAAAAGGGCTCAAAGCATCAAGGAGGTCTTAAGCTGGATTTTTAGAGAAGACAAATAAGCTCTCAAATACTTTTAGTCCATGTTTTATCATGGTTTAATTAATTTGGGCTTGAGTATATTCATCTGAGGCCAAATTCCAATTTGTAGCCCACTATGGGTTTGGCATTGATTTTATTGGACTCTTAAAGTCTTGGGCTTAGGATTTAATTGTTGTTCTTTTATTTTATTTGGGATGGCCAAATTATTAATCCCACTTTGTTAATTAATTTCGTCCATCATAGGGTTTAAAGAGTTCATGGTCCATTCACAAAGCTGTTCCACTTGTGAATCGAATTTTGGTGTTTGTTTCCTTTTTATTTTAGGGTTCGGCCACCTTGCATTCATTATGGCCGAAATTTCCCTTTATTATTCTGGAATATTTCCTATTTAATTAGTTCTAGAATTATCCATTCTAGAAGAGTCTAGAATAGTTACCTTTTTAGTCATTTCTTAGTCTTTTTAGAATAGGATTTGAATGACCTAATCCTTCTCACATTAGGGCATTAAGGCTCGAATTTTGCAGTATTTATAAGGCCATATTTCGGTCATAGTATTCATTCAGACAATTTTTGAAATTATCATTATGTGCTTGAGAGATTCTCACACATTGTTCACGTGGTTGAACAAAAGGGGTTATACTAGAGTTGCTAGTGTTTCTCTTGCTAGGTATTAGAATTCATTTAGTTCCATTAATTCTAATCAGCTTCGATCCATTCTAGATTGTGTCTAAATAGTTCTATTCTACATTGGTTAGATTAGGGTTAGTTAGCCTTCTAGCTTATTTGATACCAAGGTTCTTAGTCACGTGGATGATTAAGGGTCAAGGTCCTTTTTCCATAGGAAATATTTCAAAAATTCCTTGCTTCAATCCATTGAAGTTAGGTCCAGGCGGATATTATGATTTTTGAGGACAAGTTCCCTCTTGGTTCACAACATTAAGTTAAGTATTTCCATGACTGTGGTTGTGGGAGGAATATAAATAATTGATTTATATTCACAAACTCAAAAAACAAGTAGGTAGTGAACCACTGATTTATGCCCGATCAGTTAGTGATATAAATCCAGTACTGGATACGAGATCTTACGACTTCAGCTGCATCAATAATTACGTGGTTGAACCGATTAAAGGTTAGTTCTTTATCAGTTTGCCTATATGAATATTAATTGTATTTGTTA
>LFLF01000027.1 GCA_001184395.1 Candidatus Paraburkholderia calva
CCGACGTTTTCCCGCGAGCCAAGCCGACCAGCGGATGCTTCAAGTTGATCTGTTCTCGAGCGGTTGACGGAAGAAATCTTCCTCGGTCACGGGCGTCTTCGGACCCATCCGCACCTCGTCGAAAAATGCAAGATTTAAGCGTTAATATGCCTGCTTCCTGCAATTCGCTCAACATGGTTTGGGCTGGAGTGCTTGGTGGGATAAAGCTTTAGGAATTGTTCAGGATCGGCTAGTTAGGCGCGATAGATTTCCCAGCTGCGTTTGAAAAAGCGTCGACGAGCGGCTGAATCGCTACGGCGAGTCGCAAGCGCTGTGTAAGCCGCCGCCGACGCATAACCACCGAGAAACACGAAAACCTCTGCTGAATCACGCATATTGATGCAGCTTAAAGCGCGATAGCACGCTTCCCGTGATGTGGTCCACCGCGATAATCAGCGGCACGACGCTTCGAAAGGAGTTGACTTCGAGAGAACGTGTGTTCGGGGAATTCGTTTGATTGAACGCTCCACGAGCTGCGGTTTCGGCGCGCTCCCGTAAAGAAAATGTACGCGCATACTGAATTTGTACCTAGCTTAGAAAGAAAATTCCCTTTATCAACCGGTATTTAAATTAACACTCGAAAACAGTCGGCAAGCTGGCGGCAGAATGACTTTTTTTGTCGGCTTTCAAGTAAATATGTCGACAGCCAGACTCGACAAAACCGGGTCGCGGAAAGGAATGCCTGCTTGCTCTCCCTGATTCGCTGGAACAAACCCTGATGCTATCCAATGTTATCCCTAGCAATAAGCAGGGCAGGAGGTCAACGTCATGTCATTCCATCTCGAAAGTGCGCATCTGGTTGCCATGGTAGCGATTGCACTGGCCATCGCATTGTTGCTCGCGGTGAAGTTTCGGCCGGCGACATGGCGCGGTGTCATCTGCAAGGCGGTGATCGCCAATGTAAGCGCAATTGCGGTTGCATTAGCTTTCGAATTGCTGATAACGCGATCTGCGCGCACGCTTTCTCAGAGAAATTTCAAATTGGTTGAACCAAATTGGTTGAACTTCTAATACAGGAGGCAGTCGCAATAAATATTGCGGCAAGTATTGAGCTGTTTCGAGTGCGCTGCAACCTTCGCCTCTCCGTTCCTGCTTATAGCGGGAGCGTTTCTTGGGCGCCCGGCGAAACCCGCGCCTATTTCTTTTTTCAGCCCTGCGAATATCGCGCGTCGTTTCGCATCCGGCACACCATCCGTCCTCCAAGCAGTCTTTATAATCAGCGCTTTGCCTCCAGGCCGACGCATGCTCCGCACCCTTCGCTCCCTCTCCGTCTTCACCGCGCGGCGTACGCGCAGCCTCTGGCGCCGTTACGGCATCTTCTGGCTCGGGGCGATCGCCGTCGGTCTCATCGCGGTGTATTATGCGCGGCTCATCGACTGGGGCTTCGGCGTGTTCACCGACCTCCGGCAACAACACCCCTGGTCGCCGCGTCACGCCGGCCGCCGCCGCGCTCTGCGTGTTCGTCACGCGGACATTCTTCCGCGGCTCGGAAGGCAGCGGCATCCCGCAAGTGATCGCGGTGCTGCACAGTCCGACCACCGAAGCCGGCAGCCACCTGCTGACCATGCGGATTCTACTGAGCAAGATCGCGGTATCGCTGGTCGCGATTCTCGGCGGCTTCACCATCGGACGCGAATGACCCACCGTGCAGGTCGGCGCCGCGCTGATGTTCAACATGCGGCGCTTCTTTCCGCGCTCGAATGCGCGCATCGAACGGCAACTCGTGCTGTCAGGCGCGGCGGCGGGACTGTCGGCCGCGTTCAACACACCGCTCGCCGGGATCGTGTTCGCGATCGAGGAACTCACGCGCAGCTTCGAGGTGCGGACCAGCGGTGTGCTGATCACCGGGATCATCATCGCGAGCATCGTCGCACTCGGCTTGCAGGGCAATTACACGTACTTCGGCGCCATCGACGTCGACACCCATTTTCCGCGGATGCTCGCGGTCGCCGTGGGCATGGCGACGGTCATCACCGGCATCGCGGACGGGATCTTCTGCTGGCTGCTGCTCAACACGTCCAAGTGGATTCCCGCGCCGCTGCGCGCACTGTACGGGTCGCGCCCGGTGGTCTTCGCGGTGATTTGCGGTTTCGTTATCGCGGCGGTGGGGCTGATTTCCGGCAATACGACTTTCGGCAGTGGCTACGTGGAAGCGCGCGGCCTGCTCGAAGGGCGCGAACGTCTGTAGATGTTTTATCCGCTGTTGAAAATGATGTCGATGATCGGCTCGTATCTGCCGGTATTCCGGGCAGAATTTTCGCGCCGTCGCTGTCGATCGGCGCGGGCTTCGGCAACGTGTTGCACACGATATTCACGCAGACGCCGCTGTCGATGCTGATCGCGCTCGCGATGGTCGGCTATCTTGCCGCAGTGACGCAATCGCCGATCACGGCCTTCGTCATCGTGATGGAGATGATCAACGGTCACGCGCTCGTGATCTCTCTGATGGCGACCGGGCTGATCTCGAGCCGCGTGTCGCGCCTGTTCGCGCGCCGCTGTACGAGGCGCTATCGGAGCGCTATATCGCGCGCGACCGCTGCCGGCGCCCTCGCCGGAGGTGCCGGACGCGGGCCCAGAGCAAGCGCGGGGCGATGGGGAAACCGCGCCGCGCGGCTGAATCATGCAGCGCGCCGCAAGCGTGCGCGAGACACCCGCAAACGTTTTCGTCGTCAGAAAAAACCGAAATTGAAGATTTGGATTCCGGCTTTTTTTAATGCAGTGAGAGAAGCGAACGGCCGCGCGGCCAAACCGCGCGAGCCGAGAGAAGGTCGAACTATGCCTGCGGAATTTCGATCTTTACTTCCAGCACTTCGAGATCATCCTGACGTTCGAGGCTCACCCGAATGTCATCGTCGGAAATCTTTACGTACTTCGAAATCACGGCAACCAGTTCCCGTTGCAACGCCGGCAGATAATCGGCGGCGGCTTTGCCACCTGCGCGCTCGTGCGCAATGATCAGCTGCAAGCGTTCCTTCGCGACCGTAGCGGACTTTCTTTTCTCGCCCAGCAAAAACGAAAGAATCGACATTGCATCCCCTTACTTGGTGCCGAAGATGCGTTGCAGCAGGCCCGGTTTCTGATAATCGGTAAAGCGCAGCGTTTTCTGCTCCCCGAGAAAGCGCGACACCACGTCCTTGTACGATTCGGCAACCGTGGTGCCGTCCAGATGCACCGCGGGCATGCCCTGATTCGACGCATGCAGCACGTCTTCCGACTCCGGAATCACGCCGATCAGTTCGGTGCGCAGAATCTCCTGGATGTCCGACAGCGACAGCATTTCGCCTTCGGACACGCGCTTCGGGTTGTAGCGCGTGATCAGAAGATGCTCCTTGATCGGGTCCTTGCCTTCCATTGCGCGCTTGGTCTTCGACGACAGGATGCCGAGAATGCGGTCTGAATCGCGTACCGACGACACTTCCGGATTCGTCACGATGAGCGCTTCGTCGGCGAAGTGCATGGCCATCAGCGCGCCCGACTCGATACCCGCCGGCGAATCGCAAACGATGTATTTGAAGTCCATCTTGATCAGCTCGTTGATGACGTTCTCCACGCCTTCGAGCGTGAGCGCGTCTTTATCGCGCGTCTGCGAGGCCGGCAGGATGTAGAGGTTCTCGCACTTCTTGTCCTTGATGAGCGCCTGATTCAGGTTCGCCTCACCTTGGATAACGTTGATGAGGTCGTACACCACGCGACGCTCGCAACCCATGATGAGGTCGAGATTGCGCAGACCGACGTCGAAGTCGATCACGGCCGTCTTGTGGCCGCGCAATGCGAGCGCCGATGCAAAGCTCGCGCTGGTCGTCGTCTTGCCGACGCCGCCCTTTCCCGAAGTCACCACAATGATTTTTGCCATACAAGTAACCTTGTGTTCGTCAATTAATCCGCTCGCGTCCGGCTGAGCGCGCCAGGGCATCGGCGCGGCTTCAGGTCAGACGCAGCGGTTCGACCATCAGTTTTTCTTCGTCCAGCCAGATCTGCACGGGCTTACTCGCGACTTCCGCAGGCAGCGGATTTTCGGTGGTCCGGTAAATGCCCGCGATGGAGACCAGTTCCGGCTCCAGGCACGTGCAGAAAATCCGCGCGTCGAGATTGCCGTGCACGCCCGCGAGCGCGCGGCCACGCAACGGCGCATAGATATGGATATTGCCTTCCGCGATCACTTCCGCGCCGTAGGACACGAGCCCGAGCACGATGAGATCGCCCTTCGCATACACCTGCTGGCCCGAGCGCAGCGGACGGTCGATGATGGTCGCCGGTTGCGGCATGGTGAGTGGCGGCGGCGTGCTGGCGACGGCGGCTTCTATCACCTTAGCGGCGTCGGAGTTCGGCTTTGCTTCGTCCAACGAAGGCTTCGGCGCGCCACGACGGTTGCGCGCCTCGAGAATCGGCAGGCCACCTTCGTTCGCCCACTGGATCGCCCATGTCTGCGCGGGCAGCGCGCATACGCCGATGGGGTGCATACGCACGCTCGTCAACAGCTTTTCCAGCTTCGCCAGCGACACATGCTTACCTTCGCCGCCAGCGGTGTTTTCAGCGAGCCGCCGCACGTCGATGGCAACGACATCGCCCGCGAAGAATTCGGGTGTCGCTTCGAAGCGCCGCGTGAGTTCCGTGCGGAGTGCATCGAAGTCGGGAGTCTTGACGACGAAGAGAAGCGTGTCGACGGAGCCGCTGTGCAATTCGAAGAAGGGCGTTTTGTTGAGCGACATAAGAAAACTGCCAAAAATTTTGCGTATTTTACAGGCGTACGCGCGCACGGCCATAATTTTTCCGGCCGATTCCAGCTATCGAAAACGAGGAGTGCGCGTGATGCGCGATGAATGCGGCAGACGAATTCAGGCGTCGCGATTGACCTGCATGTGACGCACGTAAAGGGCTTCGGCTTCCACCTCGTTGGCGGGCATCGCGCGTCGGTCGCCGGTGGGACCGAAGCCGAGACGTTCGTAGAAACGCATCGCGGTGCGGTTTTCTTCCGCGATCCACGCATGCACTTCGGATGCGCTCTGTTCCGCGAGCCATTGCGACGCGACGTTCACGAGCAATTCCCCGCCACGCAGATGACGCACCGCCGGTGCGACCCACAGCGCGTTGACGAAGGCGCGCGCGTAATCGCCGTCTTCGATGTACGCGTGCACGAGGCCGCACGGATGGCCTTCGGTGTACAGCAGGAAGGTCGCGAGCTGCGGCGATTGCGCGTGCAGCGCGGCGGTTTCGTCGAACGATGCGGGATCGACGAGCAGTGCATCGGCCAGGGTCTCGCCGAATGCATAGGGCGCTTCGCGTAGCGATGCCGTGCGCAGTTCGCGAAGCACCGAACCCTGTTGCGCGACGATACGGCTGACGGTCAATGAAGGACTCATGCGTTGCTCATGCAGACAATTTCTCTCTGGCTCTTTGAGTCATGGGCGGTGCGGCCGACGATTCATCGAGCTTTCATCGAACCCGCAGCCAGCCCCAAAGGCCACTTCGTAGCTTCAACCGAACGGGCGTACCCGTCAATTCCTAAATCTCGGAAAGTGCTTTACAGTGCACACCCGTGCCCTGCCGCAAGCGCTTTTCGCACCGCGATGGCACAGCGCTCACGGGACTGCATACGGGCCGGTGCCGTCCGGCCAGAGCGTCAGCAACTCGAAGCCGTCGTCGGTGACCGCGACCATGTGCTCCCACTGCGTGGACAGCGAGCGGTCCTTCGTCGTGACGGTCTAGCCGTCGCGGGATTGCTGCGTGGCCGTGCGGCCCCGCGTTGATCATCGGTTCGATGATGAAGACAAGGCCGTGCTTGAGGCGCAGGCCCGCGCCGCGTTGGCCGTAATGCAGCACCTGCGGATCTTCGTGATAAACACGCCCGATGCCGTGTCCGCAGTACTCGCGCACGACGGAAAAGCCTTCGCGATGCGCGACCGCCTGGATCGCCGCGCCGATGTCGCCAAGCGGGCGCCGAGCTTCACCTCGCGGATGCCCGCCACCATCGCCTTGTAAGTCGTCGCGACGAGGCGTTGCGCTTCCTTATTCGGCGTGCCGCCGTGATACATGCGGCTGGTGTCGCCGAAGTAGCTGTCCTTGATGATCGCGATGTTGATGATGTCGCCGTCCTTCAGTTCCTTCGGCCCCGGAATGCCGTGACACACGACATGATTCACGGAGGCGCAGATCGTCTTCGGAAAACCCATGTAGCCGACGTTCGCCGGCACGGCCTTCAATTCGTTGACGATGAAGCGATTGCAGATGGCGTCGAGTTCGTTGGTAGTGACGCCGGGGCGCACGTGGTCGGCGATCATCGCGAGGACTTCGGCGACCATGCGGCCGGAGATGCGTAACTTCTCGATGTCGGCGGGTGACTTGAGCGTGATGGCCATTTAGCGATGCAGAGGTGTTCGACTCGCCTGCGCGGTGTTCCGACGGCTTCATGGGCCGACTGCGAACAACATGACGCGCGCAAGGCAATGGGGCCGATGATAGCACTTGCACGCGAGCCGGCTTTCCGCGGAGGAGTTTGCGTAACCTTTCCGGCGCTTGCCCGCGTGTCCGCCGCTGACGTCTTGTGATGTGTGACTCTTTGTGTTGAAGTGGCGCGGATTCGCCATCGCGCGCATTGTGCGCGCACATGCACGGAGGCCATGACTTTGCATCGAATGCTTGTTGTATCGACCATCGTATGCGCAGCGGCCGCGCTCGCCGCGTGCGGTACGATCACGAGCGGTCCTGAACTGCGCGCCTCGAAGCCGGTGATCAACGTGTCGTCGGCGCGCGCGGCGTCCGACATATCGGCTTGCCTGCAACGAATGATTCCCTCCTCGCATATCGTGTGCGATCAGGGCAATACGGAAGAAGTGGTGTTTGGCTCGAACGCGTGGCTCGTGACGCTGACGCCATCGGCGTATGGATCGATCGTGAAGGTGCAGCAGTCGTCGCACGACGATGGCGGCGTGCCGGAGCCGGAACTGCGCTTCGATATCGCACGCTGCACGGTTTGATCCCCGCGCACGCAAAGCTGCCGTGCGCGCAGAGTGAAGTACCGAGGCAAACACAAAAACCCCGCAGTCTTGCGACATGCGGGGTTTTTGTGTTTTGGCGGGCCGCGTCCGATAGTAAAGATCACTACGTTACGCTATAGTCCTCTCATGATGGTCACATCTGGATAAGCGCACGTTGTCGTCAGGCTCTGGCAATAACACACCCACAGCGTCGGCAGCTAGCAAGGCTGGCTGCATTGTCGGGCTCTATGCGCCCCTCCAAAACCGGATATCCTCGTCCCGGCCCGACTAGGAACGAGAACAGAACCGCCGCAGCGAGTCGGAGTCCTCTGAGATCAGCGCGTATAGCGATATCAAGGTAGCCGAGGGTCTCACTCTCTCGATCGGCTTGTACCTAGGCAACTACCTCGTCAGCCTCAACGGCGACCCAGCACTCGGTACCATTTTCCACAGTGACATAGGCGAACTATTTTTTGCTGCTCACCGGTCCGCGTGCCGAGGGCGAACAGGACGGGCCGAAGCATATGTACTTCGTGCTCGTCGATGGCGGGCGCACCGGGCTCATCGGCGGCGAGTTTCAGGAGATGCTGCGCTGCATCCGGTGCTGCGGTGCATGAATCATTGTCCGGTGTATTAGAAGATCGGTGGGCATGCGTATGGCTAGGTCTATCCCGGGCCGATAGGCTCGGTGCTGACGCCGGCGTAGTCGGTATCGACAAGGCGCTCGATCTGCCGCAGGCCGCGACCTTGTGCGGCGAATGCAATAGCGTGTGCCCGGTCGGCATTCCCTTGTCCGATCTGTTGCGCAAGCTGCGCGAGAAACAAACGAAGCGACGTCTGCGCCCATGGACGGAACGCGCGGCGCTCGCGGCATGGGCTATCTGGCGATGCGGCCTACGGCCTATGCGCTCTTCACCAAGCTTGTGGTCCGCGCGATGGAGCGCATGGGCGGCAACCGGAAGACGATCTCGCGCTTGCCGATGGGCGCGGGCTGGACCGGCACACGAGACATGCCCGCGCCGGTGGGGCGGACGTTTCGCGAGCTGTACAAGGCGCAAGGCTCGCATCTGGGTTGAACCCGGATCGATCGATCGCTATAAAAAAACGGCGACGGAAATTTCCGGCGCCGTTTTCTTCGATGCCGTGATTCGCGTCAGTTTCCGATCGGGCCTTCGTGCCAGCGCTGCGGATTGCCACCGACACCTCCACCGCGATTGCCGCCACCATTCGATGGTGGCGGTGCGGCAGGACGTCCCGGCGGCACGCCACTGACCGCCCGTGGCAACTGTCCACCGCCGCCTGCCTGCGGCGGCGTGCCGCCACGGCCTGGGGGCGGCACGCCCGGTCCGCGAGCCGGCGGCGGTCTGTGCCAGCCGCCCGGATACGGCTGACGCCAGCCCGGACCGTCATCCCAATAGCGCGGTCCCGGACCGTAGTAATACCCGCCATTCACGACGACGCCCGGCTGCACGACCGGACCACCGCCGTAGTAGCCGTAGCTCGGTTTGTCGTAGACGCCGGGATAGCCGCCACCGTAGCCGGAGCTGTCGGGATAGGCGGCGCATCCGCACAGTAGCGCAACGGACGACGCAACCAGAAGACCACTTACCGCGAATTTCATATCGTTTGAAAAAATGCTCGATTGTTACTGGATCAGATTGTTTGTACGGCTCTTTGTCCCGACAACTTTGTAAGCCTTTATGACGGCGGGAAGTCATCACATGCTGCTAAACGCATGCAGCACGATTCGGGCCGACAAGTTGCTTGTTGTCCGTAGTACCTTTGCTTTTCAGTGGCTTTTTAAGATTCGGCCGAATGCGTAGCATGTGAAGAAGCGTCCGTCAATGGCATTTCATTTCCATCCGAGGCGGCACACCAAAACCCAGGGCAGTCCCATGAAACACGCCATCTCTACTTATTGGCCCGTCGCGATCCTGCTGCCGGTCCTGCTCGCGTTCTATCTGCATACCGGCGATGTCCGCTCGGCGGCCGCGCGTCAGCAACAATCGGATATCGCCAGTGTGAGCGCCGAATTGGCCCGCGCGATTTCGCTTGGTCTGGTCGAGGATAGCGACGCGATGCCCGCCGCCACATCGGCGCACAAGGCGTTCTGAGCCACGCAAGTCCGCGTCGTCGCGTACGTCGCGCTTTGCGCATTGCCACAAAAATGGCGCCCACAAGTGGGCGCCATTTTCATTTGCGGCGAACCGGGGCGACGCGCCTTACTTCAGCACGGCTGCGACCGCATTCGCGACGGCGTCGATGTTGCGCGTATTGAGTGCGGCCACGCAGATGCGGCCGGTGCTCATGGCGTAGATGCCGAATTCGTCGCGCAGACGGTCGATCTGCGCCGACGTCAGGCCCGAGTACGAGAACATGCCGCGCTGCTTGCTGACGAACGAGAAGTCGCGATCGACGCCGTTCGCCGCCAGCTGCTCGACGATACCCAAACGCATGGCGCGGATACGGTTGCGCATTTCGCCGAGTTCCTGTTCCCACATCGTGCGCAGTTCCGGCGACGCTAGCACGGCCGCTACGATGGAACCGCCGTGCGTCGGCGGGTTCGAGTAATTGGTGCGAATCACGCGCTTGAGTTGCGACAGCACGCGCGTCGATTCTTCCTTATTGGTCGTGGTGATCGACAGCGCGCCGACGCGCTCGCCGTACAGCGAGAACGACTTCGAGAACGACGACGAAACGAACACGTTCATGTCGGTCGCCGCGAACAGGCGTACGGCGGCCGAGTCAGCCTCGATGTTTTCCGCAAAGCCCTGATACGCCATGTCGAGGAACGGCACGAGATTGCGTGCCTTCACGACTTCGGCGATCTGCTTCCATTGCGCATCCGACAGATCGACGCCGGTCGGGTTGTGGCAACAGGCGTGCAGCACGATGATCGTGCTGGCCGCGTAGCCGTTCAGCGCGGTGATCAGCGCGTCGAAGTTCACGCCACGGGTCGCGGCGTCGTAGTACGGATAGTTCACTACCTCAAAGCCCGCGCCTTCGAACAGCGCGCGATGGTTTTCCCAGCTCGGATCGCTGATGGCGACCTTCGCGTTCGGATTGATGCGCTTCAGGAAGTCCGCGCCGATCTTCAGCGCGCCTGTGCCGCCCAGCGCCTGCGCCGTGACGACGCGGCCCGCCGCGATCAGCGGCGATTCGCGGCCGAGCAACAGCGTCTGCACGGTGGAGTTGTAGGTGGCGATGCCGTCGATCGGCAGATAGCCGCGCGGCAGGGCCGCATCGACGCGTGCTTTCTCAGCCTCGCGCACGGCGCGCAGGAGCGGAATCTTGCCTTCTTCGTTCGTGTAGACACCCACGCCAAGATTGACCTTAGTGGCGCGCGTATCGGCGTTGAAGGCTTCGTTCAGGCCCAGAATCGGGTCGCGGGGAGCGAGTTCGACGGCAGAGAAAAGAGACATGATCTATCGGCGGTGAAGGAAAGACGAGCGGCGGGAATGCGCAACTATACTGCGATACTGCGCAAAGGCACGGCGACGGGTTCGGGAAGGGTCCGGAAGAGAACGACTTTCCGCCATCATGGCGCAGTCCCTCATTGTAGCGAATCCGGCGGCCCTTATAGGACGGGTGAGGACGATATGGTGCGAATGCGCGTGCTTTTCGGCCCTAATTAGCTCTTGGACGTTGGATTTCGAGCCAAAACGGGGTGTTACCATGTTTGCTTGAGTTCGCCCGCGCAGCCCCAATTTGACACCTCGAAAAGCTCAATCGTGCACCCCGAAATATGCCGCCGCGACGGCGAGCGCGCATCCTGCATCAGCCGCTAGAATGGGTGTTTGCCTGCGGCGGCGACAACTCGATCTCCCATGTCCAACACACTCACCGAAACCCATGACGACGAAATGGACGAGTCGAAATTCGTCACGTTCGATGGTTCCCCGTTTCAGCTCTATCAACCGTATCCGCCCGCGGGCGATCAGCCCGAGGCGATCGCGACGCTCGTCGAAGGTATCGAGGACGGTCTATCGTTTCAGACGCTGCTCGGCGTGACCGGCTCCGGCAAGACCTTCACGATGGCCAATGTTATCGCGCGAATGGGGCGGCCGGCCATCGTGTTCGCGCCGAACAAGACGCTCGCCGCGCAGTTGTACGCGGAGTTCCGCGAGTTCTTCCCGCGCAACGCGGTCGAGTACTTCGTTTCGTACTACGACTATTACCAGCCGGAAGCGTACGTGCCACAGCGCGATTTGTTCATCGATAAGGATTCGTCGATCAACGATCACATCGAGCAGATGCGACTGTCCGCGACCAAGAGCCTGCTGGAGCGGCGCGACGTCGTGATCGTCGCGACCGTGTCGGTGATCTACGGTATCGGCAACCCGTCCGAGTATCACAAGATGATTCTCACGCTGCGCACCGGTGACAAGCTCGGCCAGCACGACGTCATCGCGCGCCTGATCGCCATGCAGTACACGCGCAACGAAGCCGATTTTTCGCGCGGCACTTTCCGCGTACGCGGCGACACCATCGACATCTTTCCGGCAGAGCACGCGGAAATGGCGGTGCGACTCGAACTGTTCGACAACGAGATCGAGTCGATGCATCTGTTCGATCCGCTCACCGGCCGCGTGCGCAACAAGATTCCGCGCTTCACGGTGTATCCGTCCTCGCACTACGTGACGCCGCGCGACACCGTGATGCGTGCCGTGGAGGCCATCAAGCTCGAACTGCGCGAGCGGCTCGAGTTCTTCCAAGAGCAGGGCAAGCTGGTGGAGGCGCAGCGCCTCGAGCAGCGCACGCGTTTCGACCTGGAGATGCTTCGGGAACTGGGCTTCTGCAAGGGTATCGAGAACTACTCGCGACATTTTTCCGGCGCGATGCCAGGCGAGCCACCACCGACGCTGGTCGACTATCTGCCGCCCGACGCGCTCATGCTGCTTGACGAATCGCACGTATTGATCGGTCAGTTGAACGGCATGTACAACGGCGACCGCGCGCGCAAGGAGAATCTCGTCGATTACGGCTTCCGCCTGCCGTGTGCGCTAGACAACCGGCCGCTCAAGTTCAACGAGTTCGAACGCAAGATGCGGCAGGCGGTGTTCGTGTCCGCGACGCCCGCCGACTACGAGAAAGGCAAGGCGGGGCAGGTGGCCGAACAGCTCGTGCGTCCGACCGGCCTCGTCGATCCGGAAATCGAGGTGCGTCCTGCGCGCTCGCAGGTGGACGACGTGCTATCCGAGATCAACGCGCGCGTCGCGGTGCACGAGCGCGTGCTTGTCACCACGCTCACCAAGCGCATGGCCGAGCAACTGACCGAGTTTCTGGCCGATCACGGCGTGAAGGTGCGCTATCTGCATAGCGATATCGACACGGTTGAGCGGGTGGAGATCATTCGCGATCTGCGGCTGGGCACCTTCGACGTGCTGGTCGGCATCAACCTGCTGCGCGAGGGTCTCGACATTCCGGAAGTCTCTCTCGTCACGATCCTCGACGCCGACAAGGAAGGCTTCCTGCGCGCCGAGCGCTCGCTGATCCAAACCATCGGCCGGGCGGCGCGAAACGTGAACGGCAAGGCGATTCTTTACGCCGACAACATGACCGACTCGATGAAGCGCGCCATCGACGAAACCGAGCGGCGCCGCGCTAAGCAGATCGCGCACAACGCTGCAATGGGCATCACGCCGCGCGGGGTGGAAAAGCGCATCAAGGACATCATCGACGGCGTGTACAATGCCGACGAGGCGCGCGCCGAGCTGAAGGAAGCGCAGACCCGCGCCAAGTTCGAGGACATGACCGAGAAGCAACTGGCGAAGGAAATCAAGCGCCTGGAAAAGCAGATGATGGATCACGCCAAGAATTTCGAATTCGAAAGGGCCGCGCAGACCCGCGATCAATTGGCGCTACTGCGTCAGCGTGTGTTCGGCGCGAATGCCGGCGATCATGTCGGCGGTTTGAATGGTCCGAACGCCAAGTAGGCGTTTTGTAAGTATATTTATGCCATCAGCGCGGCGAATCGTGCGATTCGCCGCGTTTTTTTGCCGCTTCGGGGGAGCTTCCATCCGGCTTAAAGCCTTACTGTGCTTGGGCTTGTAATTTGACTCAAATTGTTCCGGGTATCGAACTTTGCTAAACTGCCAAAAATTGAGAATGGTTCGTATTAACGTTCTTAGTAACCGCTCGGTCACGCGCGTGTCATGAACGAACGGGGGCGGCCGTCTCATAGGGGGAGAAGTTTGTCCAGCCGACGTGATAGCACTCGCATGACTGCGCCACCAAGCCGGTGTTTCTTGAACGATCGCGTGGCACGTGTGGCCGCTAACAACAAGGAGTAACAGATGGGTTCAACGTTGATGCGCGGCCTCGTCGCCGCCGCTGGTTTGACGGCAATGATAGCGGCATCCGCTGCCGAGTATCCGATCGGCAAGCAGCACATCGAAGGCGGCATGGAGACCGGCGCTGTCTATCTGCAGCCGATCACGATGGAACCGGAAGGCATGATGCGCAAGGCATCGGATTCCGACATCCACCTGGAAACCGACATCCACGCCGTCAAGAACAACCCGACGGGTTTCGCCGAAGGCGACTGGATGCCGTATCTGAACGTGACGTACGAACTCAGCAAGGTCGGTTCGACGCAAAGCATCAAGGGTGATCTGATGCCCATGGTCGCCAACGACGGTCCGCACTACGGCGACAACGTCAAGCTATTCGGCCCAGGCAAGTACCACCTGAAGCTGATGATCGCGCTGCCGTCGCAGTCGGGCCATATGGCCTTCGGCCGCCATGTCGACAAGGAAACCGGCGTGGGTCCGTGGTTCAAGCCGTTCACCATCGAGTACGACTTCCCGTTCGCGGGCATCGGCAAGAAGGGCGGTTATTAAAGATTCGCGCGCCCGGTCACGAGTGCGGACACGGGCGCGATTCTCTTCGGGGAAGTGCATGAAAGTGAGAAAGCAGTTGATCGCGCTGGCCGCCGCACTCGCGGCCGTCACGGCGCACGCCGACGATTTGCCGACGTTTCAGCTCGAGCTCAACGACGGCAAGCTGAATCCGGCGCGCATCGAAGTGCCGGTGGGCAAGCGCATCAAGATCGAGGTGAAGAACACCGGCAAGGGCGTCGCCGAGTTCGAGAGCGTGCAGTTGCGCAAGGAAAAGGTGCTGGCGCCGGGCGCGGATTCGTTCGTCGTGATCGCGCCGCTGGATCCGGGCGAGTACAAGTTCTTCGACGATTTTCACCAGTCCGCGCAAGGCGTGATCGTCGCGAAGTAATCTCCGTGCCCGCAAGCGTTCTACACTGCGCGGCCGAACGAAGTGGAATGAGCAGGGGAGGTTTTGATATGGGGCAGGTTCTATTCATCGTGTGGCGTGAGAGTGTCGAGGCACTGCTCGTCGTCGGCGTTCTGTACGCGTGGCTGAAGAACGGCGACCATCAGGCGCGCCGCGGTCTGCCTTATCTTTGGGCTGGCGTGGCGATCGGCCTAATCGCGGCCATCGCGCTGGGCGCGGCGCTGGTCGGTTTCACGGAAATGCTGTCGGGCGCCGCGCAGGATTACTTCCAGACCGCGATAGTGCTCGTCGCATGCGTGCTGATCGTGCAGATGGTGCTGTGGATGAAGCGTCACGGCCGCACGCTAAAGCGCGACATGGAAAGCTCGCTGCAAAAGAGCACGCAGGACGAACACTGGTGGGGCATCGCGGTGTTGGTGGCGCTGGCCATCGCGCGCGAGGGCAGCGAAACGACCGTGTTTCTGTACGGCGTCGGCTTCGACCAGTCGGGTCACGTTGATGCGTCGCAGTATCTGGCGATCGTCGTCGGCTTCTGGCTCGCGCTGCTGACGTTCTATCTGCTGCAACTCGGTGGCAAGATCTTCTCGTGGCGCTCGTTCTTCCGCGTCACCGAAATCATGCTGTTGTTTCTTGCGGCGGGCCTGTTCGAAGCGGGCGTAGACAAGCTCATTGACATGGAAGTGCTGCCGGTGATTGTCAATCAGGTGTGGAACTCGTCCGCTTTGCTGGACGACTCGAGCACCTTCGGTTCGCTGGTCGCGACGCTGACGGGGTATCGCGCGCATCCGGCGGGGATGAATCTGGTCGCGTATGCGGTGTACTGGATCGTCATCTATCTTCTGCTGCGTCGTTCGAATAGCCAGATGGCGCAAAAACAAAAGGCGACAAGCCGTCCAGCATGAGTTCCGTAATGCCCACAGGGAGTGCTAACCCGAGCCGGCTTCAGCAAGCCGGCCAATGGATGCAACGTCACGGTAGCACGATCCGCATGATTCAGTGGGTCATGGTTGCCGTGTACGCATTTCTGATCCTCGTCCCCGCGGTGATGCCGCTGCCCGACAGCTCCGCGCATCTGTGGAACAACCTGACGCTCGCCGCGCAGTTCGTGTTCTGGGGCATCTGGTGGCCGTTCGTACTGCTGTCGATGGTGATGCTCGGACGCGTCTGGTGCGGCGTGCTGTGCCCCGAAGGCGCGATTACCGAGTTCGCGAGCAAGTTCGGTCGCGGCTGGGCTATCCCGCGCTGGATACGATGGGGCGGTTGGCCGTTTGTCGCCTTCGGACTCGCGACCATCTATAGCCAGATGGTTAGCGTCTATCAGTATCCGAAAGCGGTGCTGCTGGTGCTCGGCGGCTCGACCGTCGGCGCGATGATCGTTGGCGTGCTGTACGGGCGCGAGAAGCGCGTGTGGTGCAAGTATCTGTGTCCGGTCAACGGCGTGTTCTCGCTGCTGGCGCGTTTCGCGCCGTTCCATTTCAAGGTCAGCGAAGACGCATGGCGCCGCTCGTACAAACAGGGTGAGCACGATCATCGCGTGATCCCGATCAACTGCGCGCCGCTCGTGCCGCTGCGCAACATGAAGGGCGCCTCCGACTGCCATATGTGCGGCCGCTGCAGCGGGCATCGCGACGCCATTGCGCTGACGTGGCGCTCGCCGTCGGAAGAGGTCGTGAAGCTCGGCGACAAGGCCACAAATCCGTGGGACACGGCGCTGATTCTCTACGGCTTGCTGGGAATCGCGATCGGCGCGTTTCACTGGACCGTGAGCACCTGGTTCGTGGATCTGAAGCAGTACCTCGCCGGCTGGCTGATCGATCGCAATATCCTGTGGCCGCTCGATACCAACGCGCCGTGGTTCCTGTTTACACATTATCCCGAACAGAACGACGTCTTCTCATGGCTCGATGGATCGATGGTGGTGGGCTATATTCTCGTGACCGGGCTCGTCTACGGCACCGCGTTGCTCGGGTTGCTCGCGCTCGCCGCGTGTGCGCTCGGCGCGTGGGATGCGAAGCGCCTGCATCATCTGACGTTGTCGCTGATTCCGATTGCGGGCGTCGGCGTGTTCCTCGGGCTCTCGGCCACGACGGTGTCGCTGCTGCGCGCTGAGCACATGGCGCTGTGGTGGGTGCCAGGTCTGCGGCTCGGGCTGCTGGCGCTCGCGAATTTGGCGAGCGCATGGCTCGCGTGGGGCGTGACGAAGCGCTATGCCGCAACGATTGGTCATCGACTTCTTTCGATGGTATGGTTTGTCGCAGCGCTGGCCGTTGCGGACAACGCCTGGTACCTGATGTTCTGGGGCTTTACCCGAAGAAACTAGCCGCCGTTTCGCGCGGCACCGAGAGAGCACCACGTGAGAACCAAACCCGTACTGACTGACGACGACATCAAGGCCATGGCCGTCGCCGAGGCGCACGCGAAGGAACACGGCTGGAACGTGACGATCGCCATCGTGAACGATGGCGGTCATTTGCTGCATGTTCATCGCCTGGAAGGCGCGGGCACCGCCGAAATGGCGACCGGCAAGGCGCGCACCGCCGTACTTGGCCGCCGCGAAACCAAGGTCTACGAAGACACTATCAAGCAGGGTCGCACAGCGTTTCTGCCGCGCCCATGACCGCGATGCTCGAAGGCGGGCATCGCCGTTTTGGGCATAGAGAACGCCTGAGTTTTTTCGCCGTATTTTTTTCCGTTTCGCGTCATCTGTGCGCAAAACAAAACAGCATACTCTCCGCGTGAAAAGTGTGCTGTTCGCATGCTGCTCGATGGCGCAGGAACCCAAAAAAGCGGCTTCGCTTGCTATCGACGACTGGCTGGTGTTTGCACGAAGGGGGCTAAATTCTCGCGTGCAAGTCGTCCTCGCTAGCTAGTGCCAAACACCTCTTTGGCGAGGTGGTCCCCACAATACCCGGTGCGTACTGCTGTTGTTTCGGTACTGCTCGCTTACTTCGTCAGGATCAGCTTGCCCAGACGAGTGGCGCGCAATTGGTAGGTCTCCCCGTTGTGCATGATGCTCACATGGCTGCGTCCTTGCAGCAGGACATCGCTCTTCAACGAGCGCTCGGCATTCGCATCCGCCGCGACCGATGTCGCCACCAACGCCGTCGATGTGCGCACCGTCGATACGGCGGCCGTCCTCGGGCGGGTAATCGCGGCGTCGCGGGCAACCAGGCGGCGCAGCCTGAGCGTGGAGAATCGCAGCGTGTCGGTCATGTCGATGTGTGCGTTCGTTGATTCGATGGGTTTATAGTAAACAATAATTATTCATATTTGAAACTAGCCTTTTCGAATCAACGCGCAACTTTTGATAGGTGCGCTCGATCTTGCGGCGAAGCATCCGCCGCAAGATCAGGCGTGCGTGCTCAATGAAGCAGACCTTCGTCCTTGCGTCCATGCGCGAACTGGCGAATCAACCGTACCGTGTCGATGTCCGACTCGCGATACGCCGACTTCACGATCTCCGCTGTCTGCATTTCATCCGGCGTCGGATTGGTCTTTTCCGGCAGCGTGGTGCTGTAGGTGAAGCGCAGGAAGAGTTGCGTCTCGTCGCGTTGCTCGATTGCCATGGTGAGCAAACCGCCGACATACTCCGCCGTTGGCTGGATGTCGTAGCGGACATTGTCGTTCGGCATGAGCGTGATGCGGTCGCGCACGACGGCCTGACCGTAATGCAGATCGCGCTCCATCGTGTCGCCTTCGTGCGAGAGGATGGCGCAGCTATCGAGGCCCAGCACGAACAGTTGCGGCTGTTCGGCGCGTAGCACGAGACCTTCCCACAACTGCTCGCGCGTGAGCGAGTCAACGAGCGGATTTCCCGGGTCGTTGATCTGGATCAGATGTTCGAAATTCAAAACGACGTTTCCTTGATGGTCGTGATGCCCTCAGTGCGTCAGACCGGACTCGATATGGATCGCGCTGGACAGAATATTGTGCACGGGGCATGAGCCGTTCCCGCTGATCGGCCTCGAGCGGCCCTTCGAGCGTGATGCGACGGTCGATCGCCGTGCCGGCCGCCGTGGTCTTCATCGGACAGTTCCACGCGCACCGACTCGAGCGGCCAGCTCTTGCGTTTCGCGTACATGCGCAGCGTGATGCTGGTGCAGGCGCCGAGGCTCGAGAGCAGCAGTGTTGGCGGATCAGGCGCCTTGTCGCCGCCGCCTAGGCTTTCGGGCTCGTCGGCGAGCCAGGTGTGTGTGCCGTCCTCGAGGCGAACCTGATAGTCGGCATCGCGCACGGTGGCGATAACGGTCGATGCGGCTATGCGTTGCTCCTGTGATGTGCTGATGCGTACGAGAAGGTACTGATCTGACGAATAAGGAACGGCGCGGCTCGAACGGTCATTGTGACGCAATGTGTCCCGTCATGCCGCGCCGTTTCCTTTTATTTCGAATCGGCAATCGCGCTTCTGGCCTGCAACTTCCTCAGTGGGCGACCGCGTCCATGCGTCCCGCCTGATAGTCGATCACGGCCTGACGGATTTCGTCTTCCGTGTTCATCACGAACGGGCCGTAGCGCACGACCGGCTCCTCCAGCGGCACGCCGCCGATCAGGAGCACTTCGACGGCTTCGTCGCCTGCGGCGAGCGCGATGGTATTGCCGTCGTTCTTGAACAGCACCATCTGCTGCGCGCGCACCGGCTGCGCGTGCAGGCCATACAGCCCTGTGCCGGACAGCGAATACGCAAACACGCGAAAGTCCTTCGGCACGCGATGTTCGATCTTCGCACCCGGTTGCAGCGAAAAATGCTGATACAGGATCGGCGTGCGCGTTTCGATGGCCGCCTTCACGCCGAGCGCTTCGCCCGCGATGACTTTCACGCGCACCTTGCCGTCCTCGCTAGGCGCGACCGGTATGCCCGCCGACGGAATCTCCTGATAGCGCGGCTCGATCATCTTGTCGCGCCTGGGCAGATTCACCCACAGTTGCAGGCCATGCACGCGGCCGCCGCGGTGAGTGAATTCCTCGCCGAGCATCTCGCTATGCACGACGCCCGCGCCGGCCGTCATCCATTGCACGTCGCCGGGGCGCAGCGTGCCGGAATGGCCTGCCGAGTCCTTATGGCCGAATTCGCCTTCGAGCATGTAGGTGATGGTCTCGAAGCCTCGATGCGGATGATCCGGCGCGCCCTTGGCTTCGCCTGGCGCGAGTCGATGGAGCCCATCTCGTCGAGCAGGAGGAATGGGTCGAAATCCATCATGAGACGAGTGGGAAAAGGGCGATGCACGACAAATCCGCCGCCTTCGACCGTGCGGACCGCCGGGATAATGCTGGAAATGGTGCGGCTCATGGCTGTGTTCTCTCGCGTCGCAATAGGGGAATAGCGTTAAATTTAAAACATAGGGCTATTGTATGGACCGAATTCGAGGATAAAAGACGCCACGGCGCAATGGATTGTCCCGCTGGCGATAATGAGTGATGAGTGCCGATCTCCTTACGGCGGCGCACAAAAGCCAACCGACGAGTGCCAGCATGAAAGCCGAATCGCATGACCTGAATGATCTGATGTACTTCTCGCACGTGGTCGAACACGGCGGGTTTTCGGCGGCGGAGCGCGTGCTCGGCATTTCCAAGTCGCGGCTGTCGCGGCGCGTGTCGGAACTGGAGGCGTCGCTGGGCGTGCAGCTGTTGCCACGCTCCACCCGCAAGCTCGCGCTGACCGAAGCGAGGCAGCTGTTCTACCAGCACTGTCAGGCGATGCTCGCGGAAGCGCGCGCCGCCGTCGATGTCGTGCAGAGCCTGCGCGATTCGCCACGCGGCACGGTGCGCGTGAGCGTGCCGGTGACCATCGCTCAGACCTTCCTGTCGATGATCATGCCGGACTTCATGCATCGCTATCCGGAAGTGCGCGTGGTGCTGCGTGTGACCAATCGCGTGGTGGACCTCTTCGAAGATGCGATCGACGTCGCGCTGCGTGTGCGCTCCGAGCCGCCCGCGAATTCCAACGTGGTGGCGCGTCCGTTGTGGCGCACGGAGCAGATGCTGGTGGTCGCGGCGCCGTCACTGCTCAAGCCCAACGCGCCGCCCATGAGGCCCGCCGAACTCGCGCAGTACGACACCCATCGACGTGTCGTCCGCCGACGGCCGCCACGCCTATCGCCTGACCGCACCGGATGGCACGCGTCACGAGTTCGAGCACGAGCCACGGCTCGTCACCGCCGACCTCTCGATGATCCGCGAGGCGCTGATGCGCGGCATCGGCATCGCGGCCTTGCCGGAGATGATGTACGGCGCGCCGCTGCGCACGGGCCAGTTGTCGCCGGTGATGCCGGGCTGGACGTTCCCGTCGCCGCAACTGTATGCGGTGTTCCTGTCGCGGCAGGGCATGGTCCCCGCATTACGGGCGTTCGTCGATATCATGGTCGAGTCGATCGCTAGCGGACAGCGCTTCCCCGGAGAATGTCCCGGTCACGAAAGCGCCGGACGCGAAACGGTTTGAACGCATTGCGCGCACGCATTTGTTTACGACATTGAAATGCACGCTTGCCATGGACAGATTCAATCGCCCAAGCCTTGAAGCGAAAAAATTGCAGCAGTAGACTGAACACCCTTTCGCTAAGGAGCCTCTTATGCGGAAACTCACGGCTACTCTCTTATAGTTAGCCTTCTAGGGTTGATCGCGTTGTCCGTGTCGACCACGGCTGCCACATGTGGCGATAACTCGAGCTATCGCAACGGTTCGATCCGAAGTAAATCGCCTCGCCCGAATGCGCCGTTTACTTGTCGTTCTTCGGTTCGGTGACGAAGCCGATGTTGGTGAGACCCGCCGGATTGCGCCGCGGACATGAGGTCGGCGACTTTCTCGTACGCGACCGTGCGATCGGCACGCATATGAATCTCGGGCTGCGGATTCTGCTGCGCCGCCTGCGCGATGCGCGCATTCAGCGTGGCTTCGTCGACGGGCTTATCGTCCCAGAAGAGGCTGCCGTTCGCCTGAATCGCGACGTTCACGTGGGCGGTTTTCCCATCCTGCGGTTGGCATGCTCGCATGCGGCAGATCGACCTTCACCGCGTTGTGCATGGCCGGAATGGTCACGAGGAAAATGATCAGGAAAACGAGCATGACGTCGACGAGCGGTGTCATGTTGATCTCGCTCGCTCATCATGCTGTCGTCTTCATCGCCGGCGAAAGGGCTCATGGCCATATTGCGGACCTCCGGCGCTTACGAGGATGCGGACGCGAGCAGCGCGAGACGCAGATTGTCGGAGCCGCCGTTCTTGGTGCGCTTTGCCGACGAGTTGAGCTTAGCGCCCGTGACGAAGAACGCAAGACCGTGCGCGAAGCGGTTCAGCTTCGTGACGATGCTCTTGTTCGCGCGGGTGAGGGCGTTGTAGCCGAGCACCGCCGGAATCGCGACGAACAGGCCGAAAGCGGTCATGATCAGCGATTCGCCGACCGGGCCCGCGACCTGATCGATCGACGTCTGACCCGTCGCGCCGATGGTCAAAAGCACGTGATAGATACCCCAGACAGTGCCGAACAGACCCACGAACAGCGAGGTGGAACCAATCGACGTGAGGATGGTGAGACCGGCCTGCATCCGGCCGACGCCTTCGTCCATCGTGTCTTTCAGGCAGCGCGTGATCCAGTCGGACACGTCCATGCGGTTATGCAGATGCGGTTGCGTGTGATGCTCGGCCGCTTCTTGACCCGCCAGCGTGACCCACCAGCGCGAGCGCGAGGAAGGGGTTGTCCGCCGGGCTCGACGACTGGCTGCCGAGCTTCTTGATGCCGTCGTTGAAGTCGTCCGAGTGCCAGAAAGCCTGTTCGGCGTTCTTGGTGAGGCGCTTCAGGCGCACGACGTTCCAAGCCTTCACGACAATGACGGTGGTCACAAAACCGATCAGCAATTCCATGTTTCCCTCCGCAAGATAAAGGGGATTCGTGGCTGGCTAGTGACCGGGTGATGGAAGGTAACCTAGCTCGCGAAGCGCGATTCGAACGACCGGATGGCCGGACGGCGCAGGCCGTGACCTCGACGATGCGCCGTCCATTACACACGACGTTACACGACGCGGAATGTTTCAGGCTGCCTTGCGCTCGCAGAACATCAGTGGCACCGGCTGCGCCAGATCGCGCTGCTCGACGCCGCAGCGCGACGCACATACGCCGCTTTGCGCCATCACGTCACGCACGCTTTCCTCGCACTTACCGCAGCACAGCGCGACGCCGAGCTCGAATTGCAGTTCGTCGAAAGACGCCGCGCCGTTCGCGATGGCGGTACGGATCTTTCGGTCTGACACTGATTTGCAGACACAGACAATCATGATTGTGTGCGATAGCTTACATTAATGAGAATTATTATCATTCAATATAGTCGCCTTTGCAAGCGGGTACTGTGTTTTTTGTAACACGTAACACATCAGGGAGATGCGTGAGCTTTTTGCTTGGAGCCTTGCCTGGCAAGGGTTTTCAGGCGGAAGATGCGTTCGCTGAAGTGAGAAACCCTCAGGCGATGTCAGGTTCCGGAACGCTCGTGTGGTGAAGGGATGACGACGTGCTCGACGGGCGTGTCGAGCTGCAGCAGCGAGGCGGCGAGTTGGCGTTGCGGACCGCCATCGGCGGTGGAGCAGAAGCGCGGCATCGCAGCCGGATCGGGCGATGCATCGTTCTGGAGGCCGCCCGCTTCGAGCAGCCGTTCGAGCTGACGTGCGATGGCGACGCTCGTATCGACGATCTGCAGCCGTTCGCCGGCGATATCGCGGATCGCGCGATCGAGGAACGGGTAGTGCGTGCAGCCGAGCACGAGCGTGTCGGCGCCGGCGTCGAGCATCGGCGCGAGATAGCTTTCCAGCAGTGCCATGAGTTGCGACGACGACGTATCGCAGCGTTCGACCGCCTGAACCAGCCCGTGTCCCGGCTGGCAGAGGAAGTGGCAATCGCTCGCGTGACGATCGAGCAGCGTCTGGAAACGCGCGGAGCGCAATGTTACCTGCGTGGCCAGCACGCCGACCACGCGCGATCTGGATATCGTCGCCGCTGGTTTCACGCCCGGCTCGACGCCGACCAGTGGGATGGCATGCAGTTCGCGCACGCGCGCGATCGACTGGGCGGTAGCCGTGTTGCACGCGACGACCAGTGCCTTCGCGCCTTGCGCGGCGAGCCAGCCGCAAATGGCCACGGTGCGATCGACGATGAAATCGTCGTCTTTCTCGCCGTAGGGCGCGTAGAGGGAGTCGGCGACGTAGATGAGCCGTTCGCGCGGCAGCACCGCGCGCACGGCGCGCAACATCGACAAACCGCCCAGACCGGAATCGAAGATGCCGACCGGCGCGTTCGCACAGGCATCGGCGCGCAGGGTCGGATTTAGCAGGGAGACAGCGTCAGCAGACATTCAAAGCAGAAGAATTACTCGTCTTCGGCCATCACAATCTGTTGGTAGTTCTGGATGCCAACCTTCTTGATCAGATCCAGTTGCGTTTCGAGCCAGTCGATATGCTCTTCGGTGTCGTCGAGGATCTTCTCGAAGATTTCGCGCGACACGTAATCACGCACCGACTCGCAATACGCGATGGCTTCCTTGCAGGTCGCCTGGGAAATCTGCTCGAGCTTCAGGTCGCAGCCGAGGATTTCTTCGGTCTCTTCGCCGATCAGCAGCTTGTGCAGATCCTGCAGGTTGGGCAGGCCATCGAGCATGAACACGCGCTCGATGATCCAGTCGGCATGCTTCATTTCGTCGATCGACTCGCCGTACTCATGCTTGCCGAGCTTTTCCAGGCCCCAATGCTTGTACATCCGGGCGTGCAGGAAGTACTGGTTGATCGCGGTCAGTTCGTTTTTCAACTGTGCGTTCAGATATTCGATGACTTTCGCGTCGCCTTGCATGATTGTTCCTGTTTTGTGACGTAGTGCTATTACAAAGATAAACCTTGAGCGTGACAAAGCCAAGGTTGAGAAGAAAACTTTTCGAAGTGGACAAAACTGAGAATGAAAACCGCTCTCAACTAGTGGTGCCGCAATTAAAAGAGCCGGGCGGATTGCCTGGCTCTCGTCATGCGATTAGCGTTAAAAACTGCCGTTCAGCACCAGCTTTATGCAGCCTTCATGCGACCGTGACCGGATGTCCTGCACGTCGAACTCGTAGATGGCCTCCATGCTGAGGTCTTGGAACGCAAGCACCTTCGCTTCGCGGATCGCCTTAGACACGAGATACGCCGCGCCGCCCACGGCCATCAGATACGCGGCCTTGTAATAATTCTTGATCGCCTCGATGGCGACCGGGCTGCGCTCGGCCCTGCCGATTATCGAGATCAGCCCGGTTTGCGCGAGCATCATTTCGGTGAACTTGTCCATGCGCGTGGCCGTGGTCGGGCCTGCCGGGCCGACTGCTTCGTCGCGCACCGGATCGACCGGGCCGACGTAATAGATCACGCGGTTGGTGAAGTCCACCGGAAGCTTATCGTCGCGGGCGAGCATGTCGGCGATGCGCTTGTGCGCGGCGTCGCGGCCCGTGAGCATCTTGCCCGACAGGAGCAGCGTCTGGCCCGGCTTCCACGAGGCGACTTCTTCCGACGTCAACGTGTTCAGGTCGACACGCTTGCTGGTTTCCGTGTTCGGCTGCCACGTGACATCCGGCCATGCGTCGAGCGAAGGCGCTTCCAGTTTGGCGACGCCCGAGCCGTCGAGCGTGAAGTGCGCGTGGCGCGTCGCCGCGCAGTTCGGGATGGTGGCGATGGGCTTGGACGCGGCGTGCGGCGGCGCGGCCATGATCTTCACGTCTAGCACGGTTGCGAGGCCGCCGAGGCCCTGCGCACCGATGCCGAGCGCATTCACCTTCTCGTGCAGTTCCACGCGCAGTTCTTCGATCCAGTCCTGCGGCCCGCGAGCGATGATGTCCTGAATGCCGATCGGGTTCATCAGCGATTCCTTCGCCATGACCATCGCCTTTTCCGCCGTGCCACCGATGCCGAGCATGCCCGGCGGGCACCAGTCCGCGCCCATCGTCGGAACGGTTTTCAGCACCCAGTCCACGATGGAATCGGACGGATTCAGCATCGCGAACTTCGACTTGTTTTCCGAGCCGCCGCCCTTGGCCGCCTGCGCTTGCTGTTGCCACGGCGGCACGAAGGATTCGTCATGAAAATGCCGCGGATGCGTATGCGTGGTCAGCCGGTCGACATACGCCATGATCAGCGCGGATACGAGGAACGCGACGTGGATGATCACCTGCCACAAAATCGTGGGAAGGTGTGCTGGTCCGGGTTGATGAAGGTCTTCAGCAGATGGATCGACGAAATGCTGATGAGCGCCATCGACAGCTTCACTTTCAGTACGCCCGCATTGACGTGATCGAGCCATTCCGGTTCGTCCGGATGGTCCTCGACGCCCAGCCCGCGACACGAACGTCTCGTAGCCGCCGACGATCACCATGATCAGCAGATTCAAGATCGTGACCACGTCGATCAAGCCGAGCACGACCAGCATGATGTTGGTTTCGTCCAGCGTCATGGCATGGGTGACGAAGTGCCAGACTTCCTTCAGAAACAGCACCACGTACACGCCTTGCGCGACGATCGGGCCGAGGTAGAGCGGCACCTGGAGCCAGCGGCTCATGAAGATGATTCGCGGCAGCGCTTTCATCGGGCCGGCGCGAGCGGACCAGCGGACGATGCGGAAGTGTGCTTGGGAGCGGACATGGGCGGCGTGTCGGTTCGGGCGAATCGAAAATGATGACGGTCGACTGTGACGAAACGAGCGGCGCGTGGGCACGCGTCCGTCGCCGGACACGGACAGGCGCTGAAGGCCCGCAGGCTGCGGATTCGCTCGGGTAAACACAATATTGTAGCATATCGGTCCCTGAATCCGCCCAAACCAAACCTTTCGGAATGCGCTGAGGAATGATCCGGCCGTCTCAGAGTCCGCGTTCATTCGATACCGCCGCCGGCCGCGCTTTCAGGCTCGCCAGTCCGATTCCGGCCACCACGCAGGCCAGCGCGACGCCGTGCGCGAGCGTCGGCCGTTCGCCTACGAACGCGATGCCGTGAATCGCCGTCGCGATCGGCAATACGGCGCAGAACACGCCCGCGAGACTGCCGTCCACATGCCGGATGCCTTTCATCCACAGCTAGAACGAGAAGATGCTTGCCGACAGGCCGTACCAGAGCACGAGCGCCCACGTGCCCGCGGCAACGCTGCTCCAGTCGAAGCCGATCAACGACGACGCGCCGAGCGGCAGCATAAGCACGAGTCCGATGCCGTGCGTGTAGGCGCAGATGTCGATGGCCGGCAGCGTCTGGGTGAGACGGCGCGAGAGGATCACGTAAAACGACTCGCAACACTCGGCGCCCAGCACCATCAGGTTGCCGGAGAGCGAACCGGGGTCCGCGTCGCCGCTTTGCGCGACGTTGATGACGAGCACGCTCGCGCCCGCGCTGGTGCGCGCCACGCCGTTGAGCATCAGCAGCGTGAAGCCGAAGGTGCCGAAGAACGCTTGCAGAAACAGATTGATCCACTCACCGTGACGACGCGCTTCATCTTCGATGGACGGAACAGTGGCCACGGCACCGCCAGCGCGATCACGAAACGCAGCAGCGCGAACAAGCGGCACGGGCACGGAAGCGACAATGGACTTGCCGATGCCGATGTTACTTCCGACGAGCAGCATGGCCGCGATGAGAAGAAGGGCGTAACGATTCAAGCTGGTTACCGCGCAGGTGGGAGTTCAGTTATGATTGTGGGGACGCATTGTAGAAGCCGCGCCGACTCGGTGTATACCCCATGCCCTTGTCGCGTCGTGCGTAAGAAGCGGGTAAGTTGACCGGCTTATCTTGACTCCCATGCGTCGAAACCCACGTGTCGAAGCCTATGTGTCAACGCCGCCGCGCGATGACCAGCGTGAACAGGTCGCTGTGACACCGCTTGTTCCATTCCACATATAGGCGCACCGGAGGCACACCAGAGGCACAGTCAAGTAATGCATCCGACCGAGGCGGGCGCCACGTGCCAGCCACGGCGGCACAACGGAGACAAGGTTCGGCCGGGAACGCCTCTCGCTTCTCGCCCTCGAATCTCAAACATGCGGTGCGCCCGACCCTCTCAGGCGGCGTGCGTGCCGCCGGATCTGGAATCACCATAGAGACCATAGAGAGGTTGTCGATGTTTGCGATCGAATCGGTTCTTCACGAAAAACGCGTGTTCCCGCCGTCGGAAAAAGCCATGGCGGGCACGGCCATTTCCGGCATGGACGCTTACCAGGCGCTCGCCCAGCAAGCCGAACGAGATTACGAAGGCTTCTGGGCCGGCCTTGCGCGCGAGATGCTCATCTGGCGCAAGCCCTTCACCAAGGTGCTCGACGAATCGAAGGCGCCTTTCTATAAGTGGTTCGAGGACGGCGAGCTGAACGCGTCATACAACTGCCTCGACCTTCACGTGGAAGCGGGCCGCGGCAACGACAACGCGATCATCTTCGAATCCGACGACGGCACCGTTACCAACGTCACGTATCAGGACCTGCTCGAGCGCGTGTCGCGCCTCGCCAATGCGCTCAAGAAGCGCGGCGCGAAGAAGGGCAATCGCGTCGTCATCTACATGCCGATGTCGGTCGAAGGAGTGGTAGCCATGCAGGCGTGCGTGCGGATCGGCGTCACGCATTCGGTCGTGTTCGGCGGCTTCTCGTCGAAGTCGCTCAACGAGCGCCTGGTCGACGTCGGCGCGGTCGCGCTGATCACCGCAGACGAGCAGATGCGCGGCGGCAAGCTGCTGCCGCTTAAGAGCATCGCCGATGAAGCGCTCGCCGCCGGCGGCTGCGAGAACGTGAAGAACGTCATCGTCTACAAGCGCACGGGCGGCAAGGTCGCGTGGACCGAAGGCCGCGACGAGTGGATGCAGGAGATCGTCGCGGACGAATCGCCCGCCTGCGAGCCGGAATGGGTCGGCGCGGAGCATCCGCTGTTCATCCTCTACACGTCGGGTTCGACCGGCAAGCCGAAAGGCGTGCAGCACAGCACGGCGGGCATTTTGCTGTGGGCCGCGCAGACCATGAAGTGGACCTTCGACATGAAGGCGGGCGACATCTTCTGGTGCACGGCGGATATCGGCTGGATCACGGGACATAGCTATATCGCGTACGGGCCGCTCGCCATCGGCGCCACGCAGGTCATGTTCGAAGGCGTGCCGACCTACCCGAACGCGGGCCGCTTCTGGGAGATGATCCAGCGGCACAAGGTCACGGTGTTCTACACCGCGCCGACGGCAATCCGCTCGCTGATCAAGGCGTCGGAAGCGGATGCGAAAGTGCATCCGAAGAGCTACGACCTGTCCACCTTGCGCATCCTCGGCACGGTCGGTGAACCGATCAATCCCGAAGCGTGGATGTGGTATCACGAGAACGTCGGCGGCGGGAAGTGCCCGATCGTCGATACGTGGTGGCAGACCGAAACCGGTGGCCACATGATCACGCCGCTGCCGGGCGCGACGCCGCTCGTGCCGGGCTCATGCACGCTACCGCTGCCGGGCATCATAGCCGCCATCGTCGACGAAACCGGTCAGGACGTGCCGAACGGGCAGGGCGGCATTCTGGTCGTCAAGCGGCCGTGGCCGTCGATGCTGCGTAACGTGTGGGGCGACCCGAAGCGCTATCAGACCAGCTACTTTCCCGAGGAGCTCGGCGGCAAGCTGTACCTCGCCGGCGACGGCGCGGTGCGCGACAAGGACACCGGCTACTTCAGCATCATGGGCCGGATCGACGACGTGCTGAATGTGTCCGGTCACCGTCTCGGCACGATGGAAATCGAATCGGCGCTGGTGGCGAATTCGATGGTCGCGGAAGCTGCCGTCGTCGGCCGTCCGGACGACACCATGGGCGAGGCCGTGGTCGCGTTCGTCGTGCTCAAGCGTGCGCGTCCGGAAGGTGGCGAAGCCAAGCAGATCGCAACGGAACTGCGCAATTGGATCGGCAAGGAAATCGGTCCGATCGCCAAGCTCAAGGACATTCGCTTCGGCGAGAATCTGCCGAAGACGCGTTCGGGCAAGATCATGCGCCGCCTGCTGCGCTCGCTCGCGAAGGGCGAAGAGATCACGCAAGACGTGTCCACGCTTGAGAATCCCGCCATCCTCGACCAACTCGGCGAAGCGCGTTAAGCCTGTCACGACCGCCGCTCGTTCTTCCGGTCGAGCGCGGCGGTCTATCCGTATTGCCTGCGTCGTGCGGTTTTGTTAAAAAGCCGCATGTCCGATTCCGCCAACACGACTCTTCCCGCGCCGCCCGTCTCGGCGGCGATGGCGCGCGCATCGCCGCTACTGGCGCTTCAATGTCGCGTTGATCGTCGTGTATATCGTGCTGATGCAGATCACCTATGCGCGTCTTCTGCGTGCCGCCCGCTCGGACGCGCGCAACGCGGCATGAAGCTCACGAACCGGCTCATTCTCTCGTACGCGCTTTATACGCTCGGCTTTCTGCTGTTCATCTTCCTGATGGAGCGCATCGAGCGCGCGACCGGGCCGGGCATGTGGATCGGTTACGTGTTTCTTTTTGTACCGATCGTGGTCTATGCGGTGATCGGCCTCTTGTCGCGCACCTCCGATCTCGTCGAGTACTATGTTGCCGGCAGACGTGTGCCGTCGGCGTTCAACGGCATGGCGATGGCGGCAGACTGGTTGTCGGCGGCATCGTTCATCGGCCTTGCGGGGTCGATCTACGCGAGCGGCTACGACGGCCTCGCCTACGTGATGGGCTGGACCGGCGGCTATTGCCCTCGTCGCGTTCCTGCTCGCGCCTTACGTGCGCAAGCTCGCGCGCTACACGATTCCCGATTTTCTCGGCACGCGCTTTTCCAGCAATCTCGTGCGCGGGCTCGCGGCCATCGCCGCGATTTTGTGCTCGTTCGTCTATCTGGTCGTGCAGATTCAGGGCATCGGGCTGATCGCGTCGCGCTTCATCGGCATCGAGTTTTCAATCGGCATCTTCTGTGGGCTGGCGGGCATTCTCGTGTGTTCGTTTCTCGGCGGCATGCGCACGGTGACGTGAACGCAGGTCGCGGCGCAGTACATCATCCTGATTGCGGCGATGCTGATTCCCGTGTCGATGATCGCGCATCGAGAAGGGCTCGGCTGGCTGCCGCAACTGAACTATGGCGGTTTGATGGAGCGCGTGGAGAAGCGCGAATGCGAGGTCGCCGTTTCGCCCGACGAAGCACGCGTGCGCGCTGACTACGAGCGTCAGGCGTCGCGGATGCAGCAGCGCATCGACGCATTGCCGCAGTCGTTTCACGACGAGCACGCGCGTCTGGTCGGGGAAATCGCCGACCTGCGCCGCCACAATGGGCCGCTGTGCGAAATCGATGCCCGCGAACGCGATGCGCTGACCGACCGTGTGGCGGCCCCCATGCCGATGACCGAGGCGTTCGCGCCCGGCTCCTCGGGCGACGAGACGCCGCGCACGCACCAACTGAATTTCCTGTCGCTCCTGCTGTGTTTGTCGATCGGCACCGCGAGCCTGCCGCACATCCTCACGCGCTACAACACGACGACGTCGGTGGCGTCGGCGCGGCGCTCGGTCGGCTGGACGCTGTTCTTCGTCGCCCTGTTCTATCTGACGATGCTGGCGGTGCTCATCAAGCACGAGATATTGACCGGGCTCGTCGGCCATCGATTCGCGGATTTGCCGCAATGGGTCACACAGTGGCGGCGCGTGGAGCCGTATCTGATCCGCATCAGCGATGTGAACGGCGACGGCGTCGTCCGCTGGGCGGGTATCCGATGCAGCCGGACATGGTGGTGCTCGCGGCTCCCGAGATCGCGGATCTGCCTTACGTGATATCCGGGCTGATCACGGCGGGAGCGCTGGCCGCCGCGCTCTCGACGGCCGATGGCCTGTTGCTGACCATCGCCAACGCCCTGTCGCACGATGTCTATTACTGCATGGTGGACCGCCGCGCGACGAATCAGCGGCGCGTGACCATCTCCTCGAAGATTCTGCTGCTCGGCGTGGGCGCTGCTGGTGTCGTATGTCGCTTCGCTCAATACCGGGAACATTCTGTTTCTGGTGAGCGCGGCGTTTTCATTGGCGGCGTCGAGTCTGTTCCCTGCGCTGGTACTCGGCGTGTTCTGGAAGCGCACCACGCAGCGCGGCGTGGTTGCGGGTCTGGCCTATGTATTTATTACATCGTGTCGACGTATCCGTTTTTCATGCAACTGACGGGTTTCGCCGGGCCGCGCTAGTTCGGCATCGAGCCGATCGGTTCGGGCGTGTTCGGCATACCGGCGGGCTTTGCGGTGGCGATCGTGGTGAGCCTGCTGGACCGCAAGCCGGATGCGTACACGCGCGCACTGGTCGATTACATTGTCATCCTTAAGTCACAGAAACGGTAGCAGGATGCGCGGAAGTTGGTATAATCATAACCGTCCGGAGAGATGGATGAGTGGTTTAAGTCGCACGCCTGGAAAGCGTGTATAGGGTAAAACTTATCGGGGGTTCGAATCCCCCTCTCTCCGCCAGAATAACGTCAAGAATCAAGCACTTAGTTATCTTACGGTGCAATTTATTATTTGGCTGTTTTTTGTCTATTTTCTTCTCCGAATCGCACGACATTCGCGGCACGTTCGCATTGAATTTGGTCACTGCCTGTAAATGCGCTTGTCCTTGCCTCTTTATGCGAGCAAGTATCGTAAATGCCGCGAGTATGATTCCGCTCGATGCTAACAACACGCTCGCCGCGTCGACACTGAAGGGGTAACTCTCACCTAAATCAACGACTGTCGCGCTGCCAACAGAACAGCCTTCAACTCGGCATTGTCGGCGGGCTTGGGCAAGTGCCCGTCAAACGAGGCAGCGAGCGTCTGCTGCCGATCTACATCCTGCCCACGGCCAGTCGATCATCCGCATTGGCGGCTGCACCGGCAAATCGCTGCGCAAACGTCGCGCGACCTCGAATCCGTCCATTCCAAGCATGGCCAAATCGAGAAGAACCAGATCTGGTCTGCGACGATGCGCGCTTTCCAACGCCTGCTTGCCTTGCCGCCATAGGCTGCCTCGGTGTCGTGGCCATCCAGCCACAGTAGTTCGGCCAGCGCGTCGGCGCCATCGCTTCTGTCGTCCACGTCCACCACGAGCACCCGCAAGGGCCGGCCTGAAAAGGCCGATTTCACCTCGGCGACATCGGATAGATTGATCGCCGTATCGAACACCGTTATCGGCAGACGCACGGCGAATGCGCTCCCTCGGCCCGTTCTTCCTTCGCTGGCCGCAGTGACGCTGCCACCATGCATCTCGACGAGCTGCTTGACTAGCGAGAGCGCGATGCCCAATCCGCCCGCCGAATACGCCTGCTAATCGCGGACCTGCGCGAAGAGATCAAACACGCGGTGCAGCGAAGCATGTGGGAATGCCGATCCCGGTGTCGCTGACTTCGATCAACGCATGCTCACTCTCCCGAGCAATGCGCACCGTGATACAGCCGCCGGCATCCATGTACTTGGTGGTATTGGACAGCAGGTTGGACACCACTTGGGTTAGTTGAACCGCATCGCCTCGTACGGCTAGTCCTGAGTCAGTTTCATCAATGACGGTCATCCGATGGCTCTTGCGTTCGGCTTCAGGACGACAGGCATCGAGCACCAGATTCACTACGTCGCGCGGCTTCACGAGTTCGGCGTTGAGTTTGATCTTGCCGGTAGCGATGCGGGCAACGTCAAGCAAATCGTCGACGAGATGGACGAAATGTGAAGTTGACGGTCGCTGCGGGCGAACAGTTCCTTCGTCAACGCCGCATGTCCGATCGGCTGTTGCCGATCTTGTAGACGAGTAGCGCCAGACCGTTGCGCAGTTCGTGCGCCAATACAGCAAGGAACTGATCTTTGCGACAGTCGGCGTCATGCAGCGCAGCCTCGGCGCGAGCACGCTCCATCGCGGCCCAGGTTCTTTCGGCCGCTTCCTCCAGGAGACGGAGTTCTTCGCGCGTCCATGCTCTCGGTCACGTTGTCGCAACCACCAAAGCCCAGACGTAATTGCGCTCGCCGCGTCGCAATGGGGTCACGAGTAACGCGCCGATCCGCATCGCAAGTAGTGAGCATCTGTTGATGTTCGAAAGCGCGGCCTCGCACGCGATGTCTGAATAAAACAGGGGCTGTGTTCCCATCCGGGACATCGAATCTGGAAAGTTCTGTAAGCGCGATATTCCCCTTCCACCGACAGCAGATCATGGCGCCGGTATTCGAACTCGGCCCAGCTTCTCTCAACGTCGCGCGACAATCGCACGATGTAGCAACGGTCCACGCCCAATTGCTCGCCGAACAGCCGCGTGGCCACGCGCCCGATGGTGTCGGGCCGCAACTCGACCCGCAAGACATCACTGAGCCTCAACAAAAAGACTGCCTCTCTTCCTGCTCGCGCAGCGTCTGCTCGGCGCGCTTTCTTTCGGTGATGTCGTTGAAGACGAAAGAGTTGTAAATTCCTGCGCGCGCCTACCGGCGAGACGAACGCCGTGTACCAACGGCCAATCTGCTCGACCTGATACTCCATGCGAGTAGCCTTGCCCGAGAAAGCGACCGCCGCAAACCGGTCCAGCCATCCCTCCATGCGCGGAAAGATTTCGGACACCCGCTTGCCTACGACATTGTCGAGCCGGTCTGCCGTTGATAGGCGTTGTTGACCTCGAGCATGACAAAGTCGATGGCCTTGCCGTTGTCGTCCAGGATCATCTGGATCGTGCAGAATCCCTCGTCTATCGAGTTGAAGAGGAGCCGGAACTTCCTGTCACTCTCGCGCTTGGCGTCCTCGGTGGAGATGCACTGTGTGATGTTGCTTGCCGATCCGAACCATTCCCTGATTTCACCGTCTGGTCCGAGCAGCGGCACGGCACGCGAGAGCACCCAGCCCACGGCATCGTCGGCCAGTTCGAACAGCGACTTGTCGCGGATGGCCGCGTCAATGGCGTGGCGTACCGCGGGCAGGTCGTCGTGAATGTACTTCCTTACCCAGTCCTCGATAGGCGCTGCGGTGTTGGCGAGGGTTTGGCTGTCCAGTTGAAACATGAGCCGCCAGTCCCGGCTCATGCGGTAGATCGAGTTGCCACCTGGTGTTACCAGCGCGCGGAACCTCGCTTCGTTCAGCTGCAATTGCGCATTGGTTGCATCGCGCTCGCGTTCGGCTTGCCCGGCACGATGCCTGGCTGTCGCATCGACCGTCACGTTCAGCAATCCGGCGACGGCGCCCGACTTGTCCCGCATCGGCAAGTATGAGAAGTTCCACCACGTGTCCTCTGCGAAGCTGTGCTGGTGCATCACGAGCGGCATGTCGCCGAAGGTGACCGTTTCGCCAGCGAAGACTTGCTCCACCAATGGCTCGATGTCCTGCCAGATATCGGGCCACGCCTCACTGAAGGGAATGCCGAGCGCGCACGGGTGATGATCTCTCAGCATCGGGACGTAGGCATCGTTGTACAGGACGATTTTCCGGGGTCCCCAATTGCATGGCGTGTCCTGATGCCAGGATCAGATCGACAGCGCTTTTTAAGCTAAACGGCCATTGCTCGATGGGACCGAGTGGCGTTGCTGCCCAGTCCCGCGCGCGAATGAGGCGAGACATCTCGCCGTTACTATGCGGCCAATCCATGATGAACTTCGCGATCTCTTAGGGCAATGCTGATTAAGTCCACCATTAGTGCTTGTCAGGTGTTATAGAGCGCACGTGCAAGGAGAAAGGCAAACGACGATGAAGCAGCAGACGCTGGCGATGGCCGCGGATCAAGGTGCGGGGTTCGAGACTTG
>LFLF01000264.1 GCA_001184395.1 Candidatus Paraburkholderia calva
AGTCGGGAGGATTCGGCAGGCGATGTATCGAGGACTGAAGCGCGTCGACCAATTCTTTCTGCTGATCCAGGCAGCTTACAACCTGACGCGCATGGGAACGCTGGCCGCTCGGGCGGCATGAGAGCGAACGTCGAAAAGAATGCGACATTAGCAGCACCTGAATCAACGAAGTCCGGCGTTAAATTAGTTGGGTCTGAACGTCGCGTTGGCTCTTTCGAATGAGTAGGCGCACATTCAAAAAAACTATTTCAACAGCCTGCTAAGGCGCTTCTTACGTCTTCTATGCCCTTTTTCAACACGTCGATATTGGTCAGGTCTACTTGCAGGAACATCGGGCGGGTCTGGTTCTCTTTTAGCGATGCCCTAGACGGTCTGCCAGCGCCTCGCCCGCGCTTGTGTCTATGTCGAAGAAGGCTACTTTTGAACCTTGCTGGAAGAATTGTTCAACGAAGAATTGTTCAACGAAGGCTTCAGCTATGCCGGTTGCACCGCCTGTGATCAGTACCGTTTTGCCTTGCAGGCTTGGGTAGATGGCTTGGTTGTTGGGCATGTTTTTTCCTTGGGATTATGGGTTGGGCTGTAGGCGTCTTTTGGTTGCGTCGTCAGCACAATGGTTCTCTTATCGCGCTTTCTGCTCAGTAGCCGCCTCCCCGGCGGGGGTGATTTTCTTTGCGGCGGCAAAGAAAATCACCAAAGAAAGCTGCTTCTTGCAGCAGCAGTTACTTCTTGTCGCCACCGCTCTTGCGATGCTTCCGTGGACCAACAGTAGCGAGTCCTCTCGTGCGTGGACCGACGGGTTCCCATGCGATCCGCGCTTCTTTGCCCACCACCCTAGCGGTCCCCTTCGGCTTCCTCCGGCCCCGCTTCGCGGCCGGTGTCGGTCCGTATGGGCAACCGGCAGACAGTCACCGAAACGACCTCGAATACGTCATCGCTCATTTCGTTATTCGGCCCTACCTCGATTCGCTCTCCCACAACATTCATTGCTCTCGCCAATCTCAACCCGGCAGTTCTTTGATCGTGTCTTCGCCGCGCATCGCATGTACTCACGTCGCAGTCGTCCTATTGCCACGTCGTTACCGCTGGTCTCGCGCAATGGACATTTTTCCATCGAAGGGCTAACCGAGGTAGGGCCGAATAGTGAAAAAACGATGACGTGTTCGAGGTCGTTTCGGTGATTGCCTGCTTGCAATTACCCACTTCGGTTCAGTGCGAGTTCATAGCCCAGTTGAATATCAGTAAAGCGCTGCATCCCGCGCTAGAAGATGCACCAGCTCAAAATGCAAAATACCGAGATCAGATTCGCAAGCCGATCCGCTGTGCGCAGCTTCGAGTCCTCGGCTTTGCATCCAGACTTGAGAATCTTGTGGAACGTTTCGATCTT
>LFLF01000265.1 GCA_001184395.1 Candidatus Paraburkholderia calva
AGCGGTTGACGGAAGAAATCTTCCTCGGTCACGGGCGTCTTCGGACCCATCCGCACCTCGTCGAAAAATACAGGATTTAAGCGTTAATATGCCTGCTTCCTGCAATTCGCTCAACATGGTTTGGGCTGGAGTGCTTGGTGGGATAAAGCTTTAGGAATTGTTCAGGATCGACCACTTGTGAGTCAGACCATGAAACGAATCGAGCAGAAGTATTGAATCTTGCACCGGTTTGGCGAATTACGTCGCGATTAGAAAACAACTGCGGATAACCTGCAACTTTGGCCTGATCAGGATAACTCCACCGCCGATTAAAGCGATTCGTACTTCGCTATTCGTCGAGAGCCACCGCACGCCACAGCGTGCGCCATGATTCACGCTGCGGAACCGGTCCCGCCCGGAAGTCGGCATACCAAGAGCCGCAGCCTGATTCAGACGATTAGAGGACACGCGAAACATCCTATTTGTTAATCGCCCGTAAATCATGCAACTTCATGTGAATTATGCGATCACTCTATATACGGTGTTTGTATTCCGAGTGGCCAATTTAAAAACACCAAATTAGTAAATTCGGTCCGAATTAAAGCTCGAACGAATATCGCGACTTTCCCGCGTCCACGATTTACGCGTAAAAAATCCTGTGACAAAATTTGCATAGCTAGTAACAAGATAATTCGAATCGTAAGTGTTTACTCGCCTTGCCCGATTCTCCAGCGTTAAGGAAGATGAAGGTGAGTTAGCAATCAAACGTCGTAATAGGAGGACCGGTGATGACCCAAATCAAGCGCGTTGCGCAGTGGTTCAAGTCGCTCGCCGCAGCCTCGCTCGCTCCGGCGACCGAGGCTGCTTCACCGCTGGAATTCGATCCCGCCTGGCACGGCGATCACTGGCAAAACCTGCTCTCATCGCCCATGGACGCCCGCCACTACGTGATGGAGGACTGGGCCACACCGCTGGACAGCGATCTCTTCGCGCGAGAGGAATCGCAACCGGTGGTCGTGAATCCGGAGCTGTGATTTCGCCGCGATTCGGCTAGCGCCCGCAAAACGAAAAATCCAAAAAAAGCGCGACCAGGGTCGCGCTGACAAAGTTTGGAGATCTTTTCCGTCAACGAAAAAGTCTGCTTCGGAAAGCAGAGACGCCAGTATAACGACGAACATCAGCCACAATTACGCTTATAAGTAGCCGATCCTGAACAATTCCTAAAGCTTTATCCCACCAAGCACTCCAGCCCAAACCATGTTGAGCGAATTGCAGGAAGCAGGCATATTAACGCTTAAATCCTGCATTTTTCGACGAGGTGCGGATGGGTCCAAAGACGCCCGTGACCGAGGAAGATTTCTTCCGTCAACCGCTTGA
>LFLF01000266.1 GCA_001184395.1 Candidatus Paraburkholderia calva
CGTGCCAAAGAGAGTTAAGCCAACAAGCTGAGGGTCTTCAGAGGGGAGCTCGGGGAGTCTCCCCGGCCCGAAGCGATAGGGAGCTGCCTCTGGGAAGCTCCCCCCAGCGGTGTAGTCCCAGGTACATGAGCTCATAGGTCTTTAGAGGAAGTCCTGGGAGGGCTTCCGGCCTATGAGCGAGGTTGCTTCTTGAGGGAAGCAACTCCCCGACGGTCACCTCTAACTAAACTAACTCCTCTTACTCCTTGAGCTCGCCGGTCTTCCCTTGAGCTACGCTGCTAGGAAGCTAAGGAGCTACCCTCAGTATAATAAAAAGAGCGATCTCACTAGAAAGAAACCTCTGTTTGGAAAGCCCCTTGATAGATAGTACCTGAGCCCCCTTAAACGTCGGTTTCTCCCTAGTGAGTTCGTTGCTAGTTGTTCCTTGTAGAACAAACAGGTAACTAAAGAGCTCAAAGAGCTCTTCTGGCCTAGAATAAGCCCTTCCCGAGGAGCTTATTCGATAGGGCCAGTACCTTTCGAGCGTAGCGACCTAAGGCCCTGTAACAAATCCTGTAACTCATAGCTTTATAACACTCTTCAATCAATGATTAAGGTAGTTTGTATCCAGTATGGAGCCACCTTCTTCACCCCGGCAGCCTACTTCCTTATCCTATAAGTTGATGATATATGAGTGGTAAGGGGACAATGCACCCGTAACATTGCCCAAGCACTAGATTCCCGACTGGAAGTTTCAGTTCTCATCGGTACTAACTAGTAATCATAGCCTTCTCGTCTCAGACTTCAGTATGAGTTGACAGCGACCTATGAGGAAACTTCCACTAACCATCGCAGCCAACCAGTAAGATTAGTCCTTAGGGGCCCCCATTACGGTAACAACCTGGGATATTCTATGGCTTCCTCTTACCTACTCTTATGAGTTCTACCTTCTGTCTTCGTTTCTATGATCACTTACGATAAAACAACAGGTAACTTATTGTTATTAGAGTATTTAATTAGCTCCCCCTAGGGAGCGAGGGCCAAAGCTCTGCTTTGGTCCACCACCTGGATACCTTAATCAACAATTCAAGAGTGTTAAGCAAATACTTAGTTGCAGTTTGGAGCTATGAGTTCTGAGTTATGAGTTCTGGATGTGAGCCCCCGGCGACTGAGGGAACTAGCCGGGGCTGGCGCCTGAAGCCCCTCTCTCTTAGGCACGCGGACCAAAAGAGGTAGCGTGCCAAAGAGAGTTAAGCCAACAAGCTGAGGGTCTTCAGAGGGGAGCTCGGGGAGTCTCCCCGGCCCGAAGCGATAGGGAGCTGCCTCTGGGAAGCTCCCCCCAGCGGTGTAGTCCCAGGTACAT
>LFLF01000267.1 GCA_001184395.1 Candidatus Paraburkholderia calva
GCTTCAAGTTCCTTGGCCCTCTTGTTGAGTTCCATCATGATATTGTCCACAGACCACTTTCCACCATAGGAATTAGGCAATTTGAGATCCATGGATGATCTATAAAACAAAAATTAGGAAAAGAAAACCTACAAAAGAAAAGTTAGAAAAATACGGCAAAAACAAAAAAAATGAAAAATTACTATTCACCCGGGGTACTATTCACGCGGGTTACTATTCACGAGTCACTATTCACAAAATTTTTCTGTCCCAAAAAATTATTTTTCCACCAAAAACAGTTAGATAATCACTAAACAAGCTCAGAACAGTTTTCGGAATGTCAAAACAATTTTTAGAAAAAAAAGATATAAAAATCAGAAAAGTGAGAAATCACCCAAAAACCAACTTCAGAGGCCCAAAACACCACTTTTTAAAGCGAATTTGCCGATTATCCGAACTCGTCATGGACCAGAGGTCGACGAATCTTGTAGATCTCGTCGAGAGCTTCGAAACGGTATATTATGGGCGAAAATCGGAGTTCGTATGACAAAGTTATGCCCGTCGGAAGATCGACCAAAAATTTTAAGCAATTCTCAACTTTTGCAACTCAAATCTCTTCAATTAATGTCCAGGGACTATAGAAACACGTGAATATCAACAAGAACCTACAAAACAAAGGTTAGAATAAATCCTACAAAAATTCGAAAACAAGAAAAGTTAGGAACAAGTGATAAATTCTCACAATCCTTCCCAATGTATGGTGTATATGCACACACCAATTGTACTCTCGGCTTATTTGTGGGGGTATGATTCACTCACACTCGTTCTCAACCACACGGTTCAAATAGGAACAAAACAAGTTATACTACAACTATTAGTACTTCTACGATGCTAGCACGCTGAAAGAAACAAGAATTCAATGATCAATGTCAAGGAATTAAATGCAAACTAAGACCAATTTTCAGAACGCTAGAATTCAAGAATAACCGTAGAATGAGAGTTAAAAAGGAAAATTTAATAAACGAGATTTTACATGCAATTATCACACACGCGGAAGCAAAACTGATTTTTGTGAAATATTGTAAAATGTGATCTTTAAAAATCAGATTGATGTCGTCAAGAGGGACCTTCGGCTAAGGCTATATAGGCTACGATTTTTGGACCTGAAAAGGGACAAAAAAAAAGTTTATATAGTTTAGGCAAGGTGAGATCAAAAAGGAAACAAAAAGGTAGTTCAAGTTTAGAAAGTTTCCCTTTTAGAAGGTGGCTCTCTTTTGGAAAGTTTCCAAATTCTTTAATGGATCAATTTAGGAAAGTATGGATTTTGGAAACACTTTGGATATGGAA
>LFLF01000268.1 GCA_001184395.1 Candidatus Paraburkholderia calva
AATCTACACCCTACACTACAAATAAATCTTGACCGTCTATATAACAAATATATATGCTCCATGTGCTGCACACTCCATTCATTCGTGCGTTTAAGCTATTTTTACATCTTGAGAGCATTTTCTAAGAGTAATTGAGAGAAGAAATCAAGGAAACCGATAGCAACTCTACCATTCAAGTGAAGATTTCTTCATCCTTAGTTTAGCGTGTGAGCATCCTTGGAATCTAGTTGATGCACAAGAGGATCAAGGTATTTTGAGCTTCAAAAGGAGGGGAGAAAAACGTTTTTGGCCAAGATTATTTGAGAACAAGTTCTGAAGAGTAAGCTTAAAGGTGAGTTTTCATTCCAGTACTTTGTTTTAAATTGTCATGACAGATGTGGAATATTTGAAAACATTTTGACTGGAATCTCTACTTGACTTAAATGCGTGATTCAAATGCTTGACTTGGATGCTAGCCTTGAATTCGTTTTCTTCGAACCATTTTCCTTGCCAATCGTTTGCTTGAACCCGATTGTTCACATCATTAGACATCTTTGACTTTGTGAAAACTCATTTGACCTCTAGAATGTTCGTTTGACCTCAAGATTGTCTGTTTAATCTCTTGAATGTCCTTTTGACTTTTTGAACGTTCATTCAACTTCTCGAACGTCCGTCTGATTTTCTTGACTACTTGAACTACTCTTTGACTTTTGGAATATACGCTTGACTTCTCAGGTATTCGTTTGACCTCTTAAGCACCCGTCTGACTTCATGAATACCTGTTTTGCTTACACGACTGATTCACCCGTTCTTCTTGAAAACCCGTTTGAACCGATTTACTTGAACAACCATTTGACTTAAACTGCTCGGCTACACGACTTGATCAATTAATATGATGAATATATTATGACATGAAATCCTACTTGACTTCATGCTTGACTTGAAAACTTGCTAGTTTACTTGCTTGCTCGACTTGTACTTGCGTGACTTAAAAGTAAATGCTTGATAAATGGTCGGACGCGACCAACAATCTTTATTGAGTGTCACTAGTGTGAAGGCTGTTACAGGTTGGCATAGCAAACGCTATTGATGAAGGTAGTAACAGGCCAGCTTAGCGGACACAAATTCTTGATTTGTCCCACTCACGCTAGTGTGTGAAGGCTTGATAAGCTGGCTTAGTGTGATGGACCTACTTCATGGAATATTTTATTTATCCCTCTCACACTAGTGTGTGAAGGCTTATAAGTCGGCTTAGTGTGATGGATCTATCCAATTGATTACTTGATTTCTGGTCTCATCTGTTCGATGTACGTTTGGACGTATTTGCTTGTTAGTGTGGTTTGAG
>LFLF01000269.1 GCA_001184395.1 Candidatus Paraburkholderia calva
GGTTCCTCGAGCTTTTCCGGGGAACGCGGCGCGGATTTTCAAGAAGAAGTATTCGTCGTCGCGGTACCCGTAAGCGCGTCGTTTGATGACTTTGATGGTGTTGTTGATGCCTTCGACGGCGCTGGTGTTCAGTGGATGCCGGCAACGCGAGAGAATGCCGTGCAAGTATCCTTGCAGTCGTTGAGCGAACTGCTGTAGGGCGGAGATACCGCTCTGGTACGCCTGCTCAAACCATTGTTTCCAAGCCTTTTCGGCCCAGGCGAGGCGTCGGTAGAACCAGAGGTGTTTGAGTTCGTCGCGTAGCACGTATACGCACGTCAACGGCTCGTTGGCTCGTTGGCCGCGAGCAGTTCTTTCAGATGGATTGACTGCTGTGCATTGAGGTTGCGGCGGTTGCGCAACAACAGCCAGCGACTCGATTTCAATACTCGCCGGGCGGGTTTGTCGTATCGCAATTGATTGGCTTTGATCGACTCGCATCCGGTCAATGACTTCGCGTCCATATTTGGCCACCACATGGAACAGGTCGTAGACCACATCCGCCTGCGGGCAATGTGCTTTGATTTCTAGCTCATAGGCCGTGGTCATGTCGATTGCCACGGCTTCAATACGTGCGGCCACCCCCTCGGGGAGTTGCTCGAAGAACGCGCGCGCGGTCTCGCGCGAACGCCCCAGGCCGATCCAGAGCACCTGAGGATTGAGCGGATCGACCACCACGGTGGCATAGCGATGCCCTTTGTGCAGGGCAAATTCGTCCATTGCCAGATAGCGCAGCGCTGACCAATCTGGCTCGACAAGACGCGCTCGCAAACGCATCTTGTCGATCGATTTGACCGTGTGCCAACCGAGATCGTAGAACTGCGCCACAGCCTGCACGCTGGCTGCTTGCAGCAACTTCTCGTACGCCCGCGCGAACCGCTCCGCTCGGTCACCCTTTGGTAACGTCCCAGCCAGTCCAGCCGCTCCAGGCACGGGCCTGCACAGCGATCGCACCACACGCGTCGGCGCGGCACATGCAGAACCGCCCGATATTCGAACAGCGGAAGATCACGAATCCGTCCGGTCGTCTCGTCTATGAATCTGCGTGCAACGGGCGCCGCATTGCTCGCAGCACATCACTTTGCCGACCGACTTCAGATACAGCGAAAGCGTACCTTGCTCGCCTTGCGGCCACTCCATACGCTCCACCCGATAGCCTTTCCAGCATCCCAGTGCTTTCCAATGCTTTGCGATCCAGCAATTCGGCCTCCAACGTCCGTTTCCAGACGTCAGATTACAAAATCGCCGACACGCGTCCACGGAAATCTGCGATGAACC
>LFLF01000270.1 GCA_001184395.1 Candidatus Paraburkholderia calva
AGACTGACAATGACATCATGAACCATCAGTCGGTCACGATTCTTACTGAAAGTGGAGTGGTCCCAAACCGCATCGTCCATCGCGAGTCCAACGAACCAGCGAAACAGCAGGTTGTAGAAGATTTGCTTCATCAACATGCGTTCGCTTCGAATCAAATACAGCACTTGCAACAGCAGCGTGCGAATCAGCTTCTCCGGCGCGATGCTCGGACGACCCCCCCTCGCGGCGCTCTCATACATCCGCGAAAAGACCGCGTCCATGCGAGTGAGCGCCTCGTCTAGTCCATCACCGGGACAGCGTACAATACGCACTGGGGCATAGCCTTCGAGTCGGGGCCGTGCCCTCGTCTTTTGTGTCGCGCGTTTTTGAAGTGATAAGTTCTGTGGTTCTCGCAGCCTGCTCTGGAAGATCGTATGCACGTCGGTGAGCGCTTCAACAGCATCAGCCATCTGATCGGCGCGGTGCTTGCCGTGGCAGGCCTGGCGTCGCTGGTCACCATGGGTGCGCTCGATCACGATCCGTACAAGATCGTGAGCTTCGCGGTGTACGGCGCGATGCTCTTCCTGCTGTATCTGATCTCGACGCTGTATCATTTGGCCCGCACGCCGCGCTTCAAGGCGATCCTGCAGAAGTGCGATCATTCGGCCATTTACCTGTTGATCGCCGGCAGCTATACACCTTTTACACTGGTGACCTTGCGCGGCCCGTGGGGCTGGTCGCTCTTCGGTGTGAGCTGGGGACTCGCGGTTCTCGGCATCGTGCAGGAACTCACGCTCGGGTGCCGAACCCGCAGCATTTCGATGGTGCTCTACGTGTTGATGGGATGGCTCGCGCTCGTAGCCATTCGTCCGCTCGTGGTAGCGCTGCCACCCGCAGGCACGGCTTGGCTCGTGGCGGGCGGTGTGATCTACAGCGCCGGTATCTACTTTTTCATCAACGACGAGCGCATCCGGCACGGCCACGCTATCTGGCATCTGTTCGTGCTCGTAGGCAGTCTTTGTCAGTTCGTGAGCGTCGCGCGTTATGTCGCGTGAGCGCCTCGGGCGCCGACACAGCACACGCATCGACAAAGCTCGACGGGTCGATGCAACTTACAGCCAGCCGGCGTGTCTTGATAGCGCGTCGATTCTCGCGGCAACGCCAGGCGTCTGATACGCGCCATCGATGGCCGCCACCCGATTTAAGGCAATGCTGATTAAGTCCACCGCTTGTGCTTGTCAGGTGTTATAGAGCGCACGTGCAAGGAGAAAGGCAAACGACGATGAAGCAGCAGACGCTGGCGATGGCCGCGGATCAAGGTGCGGGGT
>LFLF01000271.1 GCA_001184395.1 Candidatus Paraburkholderia calva
TGTTTGGTTGGAGCAAGACAGTCGGGAGGATTCGGCAGGCGATGTATCGAGGACTGAAGCGCGTCGACCAATTCTTTCTGCTGATCCAGGCAGCTTACAACCTGACGCGCATGGGAACGCTGGCCGCTCGGGCGGCATGAGAGCGACCGCCGAAAAGAATGCGACATTAGCAGCACCTGAATCAACGAAGTCCGGCGTTAAATTAGTTGGGTCTGAACGTCGCGTTGGCTCTTTCGAATGAGTAGGCGCACATTCAAAAAAACTGTTTCAACAGCCTCCTAGAAGTAGAATAGAGGAGCTGGATCGATATCTTCGTTCTCAGGCTGGGCAAGACGGACGCCGTCATGTGGCAATGTCGTTTGTACTGACCGAGGTACCTGACCATGAAGTCATCGGCTACTACACTTTGTCCTCCGGTGGCTTCGATCATCAGGCTTGGCCGTCTGAGATAGCAAAACGGCTGCCTTGCTATCCCAAGATGCCTGTGACGTTGCTGGGTCGCTTGGCTGTTTGATACAATCGGGACGTCGGGCACTGCAAGCGGCTGTTCATGGATGCGCTGTACCGCATTGGCAAGCGTTGCACCAAATTGCCTCAATGGCTGTAGTCGTTGAAGCAATCGATCAAAAGGTGCAGGGGTTTTATCAAGCTTTCGATTTCATCGCCTTTCCTGATCAAGACCTGTGCCTTTCCTTGCTGATGACAACGATTGCGAGGCTGTTCTCCGAGTAATCTCTAACCTCATACGCCTGCGAGACTCAAAGTTTCATACCGACGACGTCCTGAAACGGTGTACGGGCATTGCCGGTTAGGAATCGACGGATGGGAGCTATCCGGATAGCTCCATCGGCCCTGAAATCCTATTAAGGCGCCGCCGGCACTCATGCCGCAAGTAACTCCCCAACCAGGCGACTCAGCAAAGCGACGAGAACAAGGACGTAAAAAGCCGCAGTTTCCGGAGGATCATGCGCAGATTGTGGCCTGCACGGCACAGCACCGCGTGAATTGCGTCGCCGTGCGCACCCTTTAGCCAGTTCCGGTCGAGCTTGCCATCCGCTTTCATGTGCCCGATGGTAGGCTCGATCGCACTACGCCTTCGGACCATTGCGCGCAACCCGCGTGTGATACCGCGCCGCAGCCCGGGTGATAGATCATCACGCCTGCACCGCAACGCCTTTGTAGTCGCGGTCAACGATGGCAATCTCCGGCTGCACATCCTCAGGATCGCGGCCTGTTCCAAGGCCTCGGCCAGCGTGTGGCCGTCGTACGGATTGCCCGACAGAACGAGCCCCGACCAC
>LFLF01000272.1 GCA_001184395.1 Candidatus Paraburkholderia calva
GGACGTTCGTTCCGCGATACGATCCGCGTGCCTTTGACGGGTTTAACGCTAGTGGTAGCGACTCGAAACAGGGAAACGACTCCCTTAAGCCATCTCCTAGATCACGAGAGGAGGCCCGTTGGGACGGGGCCTCGTGTTCCCTCCGTCTTGCGCGAGAAACGTCATTACGCCCCAATGGGGCGCATTTTCACCGCAAATGCGAGAGGTTGCGTGCGTTTTCAATTTTAACTCTCCGTCCACCGCATTCCTTCGTTCGAGTTTCTCGCTTGTTTAACTCTTCCTTCTCGGCATTCTCGTGGAGTGAAACAAGGAGTCGGATGGGCGGAAAGGAAACCGCCGATGAAGAAAAAGACACGAGGGGGGAGGAAAAAGAGGGGTACAACACGAGGACTTCCCAGGGGGTCACCCATCCTAGTACTACCCTCGCCCAAGCACGCTTAACTTCGGAGTTCTGATGGGATCCGGTGCACTAGTGCTGGTATGATCGTACCCGCCATGTTCACCGCGCGTATCCTATATACACCGTAACGCCAGCGAGTGCACGACTGGCGCCCCATGGCGTTTTCGCCATATCTCGGGCTGCGGAGGTCCGAACTGAGCGACTCCGGGTGTTTCCGAAAGTTGAGAGCGGGGCGAACAATTTCGAAGGGGAGCTTTATCCCGAATTCGGCCTCTATCTTTCCCAAAAAAGGGCCACAAGCTGGACGTTCGTTCCGCGATACGATCCGCGTGCCTTTGACGGGTTTAACGCTAGTGGTAGCGACTCGAAACAGGGAAACGACTCCCTTAAGCCATCTCCTAGATCACGAGAGGAGGCCCGTTGGGACGGGGCCTCGTGTTCCCTCCGTCTTGCGCGAGAAACGTCATTACGCCCCAATGGGGCGCATTTTCACCGCAAATGCGAGAGGTTGCGTGCGTTTTCAATTTTAACTCTCCGTCCACCGCATTCCTTCGTTCGAGTTTCTCGCTTGTTTAACTCTTCCTTCTCGGCATTCTCGTGGAGTGAAACAAGGAGTCGGATGGGCGGAAAGGAAACCGCCGATGAAGAAAAAGACACGAGGGGGGAGGAAAAAGAGGGGTACAACACGAGGACTTCCCAGGGGGTCACCCATCCTAGTACTACCCTCGCCCAAGCACGCTTAACTTCGGAGTTCTGATGGGATCCGGTGCACTAGTGCTGGTATGATCGTACCCGCCATGTTCACCGCGCGTATCCTATATACACCGTAACGCCAGCGAGTGCACGACTGGCGCCCCATGGCGTTTTCGCCATATCTCGGGCTGCGG
>LFLF01000273.1 GCA_001184395.1 Candidatus Paraburkholderia calva
TCTTCGGGCTTGTTGTTCGGATATTTAGTTTAGAGGAGTGCACCGCTTGCTACGCGATGTTAGTTGCTTCCTTCAAGAAGCAACCTCGCTCAGAGGCCGGAGAGACTCCCCGAGCTCTCCTCTAAAGACCTCTGAGCTCACTTTATCGCCTTCGGGGGCGTCCCTGCCGGTCCTGCCGCTCCCCCTCGGCTTGTTTGCTTGACCGGCTCTCCTTAGTGATATGCTTAACACTTTCAAATCGTTCCATACTAGTACCAGGTGGTGGACCAAAGCAGAGCTTTGGCCCTCGCTCCCTAGGGGGAGCTAATTAAATACTCTATATAGGATAAGTTACGATAAGTATTATCGTAAGTGATCATAGAAACTGCAAACAAAGGGGAATAACAATCTGGAGGAATAGGTCAGTGGCTCTTCAAGGCAGGCTTAGAAAGGGAAAGCGCATGCTCACCTGCCCCAGACTAGAGAGCTAAACCCGAACAAGCTAGTATGCAGACGAGAAGGCTATGATTGCTAGGAGCGGCGGTGTGAACTAAAGGAGCCTGCCGCCGTAAATAGCGCTTGGGCCATGTTACGGGTGCATGGTTCCCTTGGACTGATAAGAATGACAATGACAAGGAAGTAAGCTGCCGGGGTGAAGAAGGTGGCTCCATACTGGTGATATACTAGTACGGAGCGGTTTGATAGTGTTAAGATTAGGAGTTAGAGTTATAGGAGTATGAGTTACATGAGTTAGGAGTTACAGGAAGAGTCGCTGCGCTCGGAAGGTCCTTCGGTTATCGAATTAGACCCTCTCCTAGAGGGCTAATTCTAGGCTGAGCTGCCCCGAACGAATAAGAGCCTCGGGAAGGCCTTATTCTACCCGGCCCGACCCGCCAAGAGCTATTCTAGCTCTTTTGTTACTTGTTGGTTCTACTAAGAGCAACAAAACAACGAGCTCGAGCTGCGGGGCAACGAACTCATAGGGAAGAAACCGACGTTTGAAGAGCCTCATGATAGATAGTACCTTCGGGTTTTCTATCGTCGTTTTCTTTCTAGTGAGATCGCTCTTTTTATTATACTGAGGGTAGCTCCTTAGCTTCCTAGCAGCGTAGCAGCGAGGAAGACCGGCTCTTCTATCGCCCTATGAAGCCCTACCTAGGGCTTCTTCGGGCTTGTTGTTCGGATATTTAGTTTAGAGGAGTGCACCGCTTGCTACGCGATGTTAGTTGCTTCCTTCAAGAAGCAACCTCGCTCAGAGGCCGGAGAGACTCCCCGAGCTCTCCTCTAAAG